>JAZRYM010000040.1:0-4408 GCA_045600765.1 Acutalibacteraceae bacterium
GGCAGACGGACAAAATCACCCGCTCAGTCAAGTTATTCGGGCGGGATTTGCCCCTTTCGGTCACGACCGAAACGGCACGGGAGATAACCGCCGTTACCACCACCCGCACCAAGGCGCAAGCGGAGGCGGAGGCGAAACGACGGCTGAAATCCGCCGAGCAATCCGCCTTTGCCGAGGCGGAGATGTTGTCCCGCACCGAAACGCTCACCGCCGACAAGAACGCCGTTACGCTGACCGCCACCTATCAAGTTCTTGAAAACATCGCCGCGGAAGTGCCGGTGGAAATACGGGAGTAAAAGAGAAAAACCCGCAACCGTTCGGCGCGGTTGCGGGTTTTTTGCTTAATATTGCTTATTTGCCGGCTTCTTCGACAGCCACCGCGCAGGCGACGGTCGCGCCGACCATCGGGTTGTTACCCATACCGATGAGACCCATCATCTCGACGTGCGCCGGGACGGAGGACGAACCCGCGAACTGGGCATCGGAGTGCATACGACCCATCGTGTCGGTCATACCGTAAGAGGACGGGCCGGCACCCATATTGTCCGGGTGGAGGGTACGGCCGGTACCGCCGCCGGACGCCACCGAGAAGTAGCTGACACCGTTCTCGATTGCCCATTTTTTATAGGTGCCCGCGACCGGATGCTGGAAGCGGGTCGGGTTCGTGGAGTTACCGGTAATGGAAACGCCCACGTTTTCCAGTTTCATAATCGCCACGCCTTCCGGCACGTTGTCCGCGCCGTAGCATTTCACGTCCGCACGCGCGCCTTTGGAGAACGGAATTTCTTTGGTCACTTTCACCGTTTCAGTGTAGGGGTCAAACTCCGTCTCGCAGTAGGTGAAGCCGTTGATGCGGGAGATGATGTACGCGGCATCTTTGCCGAGACCGTTCAAAATCACGCGCAGTTTCTTTTGGCGGACTTTGTTCGCGTTGAGGGCGATTTTAATCGCGCCTTCCGCGGCGGCAAAGGACTCGTGACCGGCGAGGAAGCAGAAGCACTCGGTCTCCTCGCTCAGAAGCATTTTGCCGAGGTTGCCGTGACCGAGACCGACTTTGCGGTTTTCGGCGACCGAACCGGGGATGCAGAAACTCTGCAAACCGATACCGATGGCGGCGGCGGCATCCGCCGCTTTGGTGCAACCTTTTTTGATGGCGATGGCGGCGCCGACGGTGTACGCCCAAATGGCGTTCTCGAAACAAATCGGCTGGGTAGAACGCACGATTTGGTCGATGTCGATGCCTTTCGCCAGGGTGATTTCCTTGCATTCGTCAATGGAGGAAATCCCGAATTCTTTCAGCGCCGCGAGGATTTTCGCCTCACGTCTCTCGTAACCTTCAAACTGTGCCATGTCGATATTCCTCCTTTAATTAGTCTTTCCGCGGGTCGATGTATTTGACGGCTTCGTCAAAACGGCCATAGGTGCCTTTCGCCTTGTCGTAGGCTTCGTTCGGCTCCATACCTTTTTTGATGAAGTCGGTCATCTTGCCGAGAGAAACGAACTCGTAGCCGATGACTTCGTCGTTTTCGTCGAGCGCCATGCGGGTGCAATAGCCCTCGGTCATTTCGAGGTAGCGGACACCTTTCGCTTTGGTGCCGTACATGGTACCCACCATAGAACGGGCGCCTTTGCCGAGGTCTTCCATGCCGGCGCCGATGACGAGACCGTCTTCGGAGAACGCGGACTGGGTACGACCGTAAACAATTTGCAAGAACAGTTCGCGGGCGGCGGTGTTAATCGCATCGCACACGAGGTCGGTATTGAGCATTTCCAGCAGCGTTTTGCCCGGCAGAATTTCCGCCGCCATCGCCGCCGAGTGGGTCATACCGGAGCAACCGATAGTCTCGACGAGGGCTTCCTCGATGATACCGTTTTTGACGTTCAGCGAGAGTTTGCAAGCGCCCTGTTGCGGCGCGCACCAACCCACACCGTGGGTGTAGCCGGAAATGTCGGTAATCTGTTTGGACGCAATCCATTTGCCTTCTTCCGGAATGGGGGCAGGATCGTGGTGCGGGCCTTTCGTGACCACGCACATGTTTTCCACTTCGCGGGAATAATTCATACTGAGAAACTCCTTTCGGTTATTTAGTTTCAAACCGCTTTCTATTATAACGGATAATTTCTCCCGTTGCAAGGGTGTAAACACTTTTTTTCGCATTTTTTGTTGATTTTTGTTTTGGTGTTGAAACAAGCGGCAATTTGTGCTATACTTTTTTCGTATAAGTTTGCAAAAAAGAGGTGCGTGAGTATGAAACTTCTGGTGCTGGACGGAAACAGTATCTTAAACCGCGCGTTTTACGGCGTGCGCCTGCTTTCCACGAAAGACGGAACGTTTACCAACGCCGTATTCGGCTTTTTGAACATCCTGCTTAAACTGAAAGAGCAGGTATCGCCCGACGGTATTGTGGCGGCGTTTGACCGCAAAGAGCCCACCTTCCGTCACAAGCTGTACGACGGCTACAAAGCGGGTCGGCACGCCATGCCGGACGAGCTCGCTTCGCAACTTCCTTTAATCAAAGAGATTTTGACCCTTTACGGGTGCACCGTGTTGGAACAACCGGGCTTTGAAGCGGACGATATTTTGGGCACCCTCGCCGCCGCCTGCGAAGCGCAGGGGCACGACTGTTTCATCGCCACCGGCGACCGCGACAGCCTGCAACTCGTGTCCGACCGCGTAACCGTGCTGTTAGCCTCCACCAAAATGGGACAAGCGGAAACGGTCGTTTACACCCCTGCCGCGATTGTGGAAAAATACGGGCTCACGCCCGAAGCACTCATCGACCTGAAAGCGCTGATGGGCGACCAAAGCGACAAAATCCCAGGCGTGCCCGGTGTCGGCGAAAAAACCGCCGTGGCGCTGTTGCAACAGTTCGGCTCGCTCGACGCGCTGTATGAACAGTTGGACGGCGCGGATTTGCGCGACACCCTTAAAACCAAACTGAAAGACGGGTTTGACAGCGCACAACTCTCCCGCACCCTCGGCACCATTTGCAAAACGGTGCCGCTTACAACCACCGCTGTCGCCGATTACGTCGGTCAGCCGGTCAAGCGGGAAGAACTGTCTCGCTTACTGTCGCGACTCGAACTGTTCAAGTTTCTAAAACGGCTCGAACTGGAAAGCGCCGCCGACGACACGGCACCGACCGCCGCCGCACCCGCCGCCGCGGTCAAAGTGAGCGGCGACGAACGCCTTTCGGATATCCTCGCCCGCGAAAACGCCGAAAAACCGCTCGACGTGTACCTGCAAGACGGCACACTGTTCGTGTGTCGGCAAGGCGAGGTTGTAAAGGTTTCGGACTTCACGCCGTTGCTCCCGCGGTTGGCGGCGGGCAACGTGCGCACCAACGACAGTAAAGCCTTGTATCGTCTGCTGTTGGATGGCGGTGTAAAGGAAGATGACTTGACGCCCGTTTCGGTGGATACGCGCCTTTGCGGCTACCTTTTGAACCCGCTTTCGTCCGATTACGGCGTGTTGCGCCTCGCGCAGGAATACGGCACTCCCCTCTTTACCGCCGACGACGAGGCGGTGCGTGCCGCGGCGGCATTTTCGGGCGTGGCGGACACGCTTCCCGCGCTGGTTGCCGACAGCGGGCAGGAGTATCTGCTGCGCGAAGTGGAGTTGCCGCTCGCGCTCGTGCTCGCCAAAATGGAGCACCGCGGCTTTGCGGTGGACGGTGACGGCATTCGCGCATTCGGCGAAACGCTGGACGGGCAAATTGAGACCCTGCGCCGCGCGGTATGCGAGGCGGTGGGGTATGAATTTAACTTAAACTCGCCGAAACAACTCGGCAAGGCGTTTTTTGAAGATATGGGAATGCCGCACGGCAAAAAGACCAAGTCGGGCTATTCCACCAACGCGGACGTACTCGAAAAACTGCGCCCGCTCTACCCCGTTGTGGATGATTTACTGAACTACCGCACCCTCGCGAAGCTCAAATCCACCTACTGCGACGGGCTTTTGAAAGTCATCGCGCAAGACGGGCGGGTGCACACCTCCTTTAACCAGACGGAGACCCGCACCGGACGTATCTCGTCGCTCGAACCGAACCTGCAAAACATTCCCGTCCGCTCGGAACTGGGACGGGAACTGCGCCGCTTTTTCAAGGCGGCGGACGGGTGCGTGTTGTGCGATGCGGATTACTCGCAAATTGAACTGCGCGTGCTCGCCGCCATGGCGGACGAGCCGACCATGACCGCCGCCTTTGTCAACGGCGCGGACATTCACCGCACCACGGCGGCGCAGGTATTCGGCGTACCCGAAGCGGAAGTCACGCCGCTGTGGCGCTCGCGCGCGAAAGCGGTCAACTTCGGCATCGTCTACGGCATCGGCGCACACTCGCTTGCGGAGGATTTGTCCGTCACCTACGGCGAGGCGAAACGCTACATCGAAGCCTATTTTGACAAATAC
>JAZRYM010000041.1:0-7344 GCA_045600765.1 Acutalibacteraceae bacterium
AAATGCGGTGCCACCCACGTCCATTTGGTGGACTTGGAGGGCGCAAAAACGGGCGGCACACCGAACTTTGACACGGTGGCGCGCCTGAAAGCGGAAAGCGGGCTGTTTTGCGAAATCGGCGGCGGCATCCGTACAATGCAAGTGGTTGACCTTTACATCAAAGCGGGACTTGACCGCGTGATTTTGGGTACCGCCGCGGTGGAAAATGAGGCATTTGTGCGCGAAGCGGTCGAAAAATACGGTGACAAAATCGCCGTCGGCATCGACATCCGCGACGGCAAGGTTGCCGTCAAAGGCTGGACGGAGGATTCGGGCGTGGATGCGTTCGACTTTTGCGAGAAAATGCAACAAATCGGCGTAAAAACGATTATTTGCACCGACATTTCCAAAGACGGCGCGATGGTGGGCACCAACCGCGAACTGTACCGCGAACTTTCTCGCCGCTTTTCCATCGATATCACCGCGTCGGGCGGCGTGTCGTCGCTCGATGACGTAACCGCGCTTACTGCCCTTGACCTTTACGGCGCGATTATCGGAAAAGCGTATTACACCGGCGCTATCGACTTAAAAACCGCAATCGAGGTGGCATTATGATAACAAAACGTATCATTCCCTGCCTTGACGTGCGGGACGGACAAGTGGTCAAAGGGGTGAATTTCGAGGGGCTTCGTCAAGTGGCGTCGCCCGTCGAACTCGCCGAGCATTACAGCCGCCTCGGCGCGGACGAACTGGTGTTTTACGACATCACCGCGTCGTCCGACGGGCGCAAACTGTTTACCGACATCCTCCGCGAGACGGCGAAAAACGTCTTTATCCCGCTGACCGTCGGCGGCGGCATCAACACGGTGGACGATTTTGACCGCGTGCTGAAATGTGGCGCGGACAAGGTGAGCGTCAACTCGGGCGCGATTCGCGACCCGTCGCTTATCGGCAAAGCCGCCAAACTGTACGGCGACCAATGTGTGGTGCTGTCGGTGGACATCAAGCGGGTAGACGGCGTGTTTCGCGTGTTTGCCAAAGGTGGGCGCGAAAACACGGGGCTTGAAGCTATCGAGTGGATTAAACGCGGTGTAGACAGCGGCGCGGGCGAGATTGTGGTCAACTCCATCGACACCGACGGAGTGAAAGGCGGGTTTGACCTGCCGATGCTGAAAGCGGTGTGCGATGCGGTGTCCGTGCCGGTCATCGCTTCCGGCGGCGCCGGCAACATCGAGCATTTTATCACGCTGTTCCAAACGCTGCCGCGTGTGGATGCGGGTCTTGCCGCTTCCATTTTCCACTTCGGCGAGGTGCAAATCGCCGACCTGAAACAAGAAATGAAGAAAAACGGGATTCCCGCCCGTGTATAAAGGAGAGATGGGTTATGGTAAACGTAAACGAACTGAAATTTGACGAAAAAGGCCTTATTCCCGCGATTGTCAAAGACGCGGTGACCGGCAAAGTGCTCACCCTCGCGTATATGAACAAAGAGAGCCTTCAAATCTCGATGGAAAAGGAACTGACCTGCTTTTGGAGCCGCTCGCGGCAGGAACTGTGGCTCAAAGGGGAGACGAGCGGCAACTACCAACACATCGTCTCCATCACCGCCGATTGCGACAAGGACGCGCTTTTGGTGCTTGTTGAGCCGGACGGGCCCGCGTGCCACCTCGGAACCGAGACTTGCTTTGAAAACCCGGTGTTTGAGAGCGACGAGCGCAAAGAATTCTCTTATGAGCAGTTGTTCGAACTCATCCGCGGCAGAAAGGTGAACAAACAAGAGGGGTCGTATACCACCTATCTGTTTGACAAGGGCATTGACAAAATCCTCAAAAAAGTGGGCGAGGAGTCCACAGAGGTGATTATCGCCGCCAAAGCGGAGGACAAGGCGGAGACGGTATATGAAATCGCCGACCTCGCCTACCACGTGATGGTGTTGATGATTGAGGCGGGCATCGACCTCAAAGACATCCACAAAGAACTTGCTTCCCGCCACGTCATCGACAAAAAGGTGAAGCAGGAGAAAATGACGGGAGACCAATAAACATTCTCGAACACGGTGGTTTTTCCAAAAATCACCGTGTTTATTTTTTTGAGAGAAAGACTTGAAAAAGCTTTTTTTATCCTTTATAATGGAAACGTTAAATGGATGAACTTTGCGGGAAAGGGAGAGGCGATATGAAAAGAGCGGTTTCGCTGATACTTGCGGTGCTGTTGCTGCTAACGACGACACAAATGGTGACATTTGCATCTAACGAGACCCCGGTGGTGGTTTTTGACGACGATCCGATTCTGGATGAAATCATCATTACCGATGCGGATGTTACGCCGGTAGCGGACGGCAAAGCGGGCGACCATATAGGCTACAGTCTGCCTGCGGATTGTCACTTTTCCGCGCGAGACCACTATTGGTATCTCGAAGACAACGGCAAACTTTTGAAAGACTCCGAATTTATGCGCGCCGGCAAGAGGTATTCCACTTGTTGGGTTTTTGTGGCGGAGGAGGGGTATACTTTCACCGAAAAACCGACCGTGACAATCAACGGAACGGATACGGTGATTGATCCCGACTACACCAAACGGAACGACGGCAACTCGGCGATTTTTTATGTGTGGACGAAGCCCGCGACAGCGCAAGGCGAATCGTCCGAAAAGGTGATTGACACTATCGCGATTTCGGATGCCGACCTTGCGGCAATCCCGGGCGAAGCGGCGGGCAGTCACCTCGCTTGCACGCTTCCGAAAGGGATGGGTTATGCGTGCACGATGCACGCTTGGCGCGACGAGAACAGCGGCGATTATCTTGCGCCGGACGAACTGTTCACGAAAGAGAGCCGCTACTTTTTGGTGTGGAAACTGTACGCGCTGTCGGGGTATCACTTTGCCGATGCGCCGGTCGTTACCGTTAACGGCTCGACGGAGGGTATCGACGCGGGGTATACCAAGGGAGACGGTGTGGATAACACGGTATTTTATGTATATCTGTTGCCCGTGATTTCCGCGACGACTACGACTACCACCACCACAACGACCACCACAACGACCACCACCACGACTACCACCACGACTACCACGACGTCGGCGACGAGCGCTACCGAAACAACCGCTTCAACGACCGGCTCGACCGGCACGCAGTCTACCGCTTCCACCGCAACCGCTTCGACCGCGACGACGACCACTACCACCGCGACCGCTTCGACCGCGACTACGACGGCAAGCAAAACGACTACGACCGCGAGCAAGTCGACTACGACCGCGAGCAAAACGACCGCGACCGCGAGTAAGGCGACTACGACCGCGAGCAAGGCGACTACGACCGCGAGCAAGGCGACTACGACGGCGAGCAAGGCTACCACGACCGCGAGCAAGGCTACCACGACCGCGACCGCTTCGACCGCGACCGAAACGGCACCAATCGCCATTTATTACGGTGATGCGAACGCCGATGGTGTGGTGAATATGAAAGACGTGCTCGCGCTTCGCAAGCATCTGGCGGGTATCGCTTCGGTGAAGAGCGAACTTTGCGCGGACGTCAACGCTGACGGGACAATCAACGCGAGAGACGTGCTTCTGCTCCGCAAATTCTTGGTGGGTCTCGTTTCCAAATTAGGCGCGTAAGAACAAAAATTGAACAGCCCCTCACGACGGTGAGGGGCTGTTTTTGTGTATGCACCAACGCGGTGTGGCCGCGGAATTTCGCACTCGCTACCGGCGTGCGTGTAGGGGACGGCGCCCTCGACGTCCCTTTGTGGGAATTTCGCACATACAAAAAACCCGCCTCTCCCAATCGGGAGAGGGGGTTTTGTATGTCTATTAGTTGCAGATGATGGTTTCGCTGTCGATATCGAACAGGTGGATTTTCGGAGCATCCAGCACGATGTCGATGGTGTCGCCCGGGTGAGCGGTGGAGGTCGGCTCCACACGCGCGGTGAAGTTGAGACCCTCAATGTTGAGGTAGAGGAACGTCTCCGCACCCATCAGCTCGGTAACCTCGACGTCGGCAGAGCAGGTGTTCTCTTTCATGGATTCGAGGTAGCGGGGCTCGTCGTGGACGTCTTCCGGACGGATACCCATCAGCACCGGCTTGTCAACGTACGCATCGAGCGCGCCTTTGGCGTTTTTCTCCGCCGGGAGTTTGATGTCGTATTTCACGCCGCGTTTGGTTTTGGTGTCTTCCGAACCGAACTGCACATAGAAGTCGTCACCCTTTTTGATGAGTTTGGACTCGATGAAGTTCATTTGCGGGCTGCCGATGAAGCCGGCGACGAAGGTGTTGCACGGCAAATCGTACAGGTGCTGCGGGGTGTCGACTTGCTGAATGAAGCCGTCTTTCATAACGACGATGCGGTCAGCCATAGTCATAGCTTCCGTCTGGTCGTGGGTAACGTAGATGAAGGTGGTGCCGAGTTTTTGGTGGATTTTGGAGAGCTCGGTACGCATCTGAGCGCGGAGTTTCGCGTCCAAGTTGGACAGCGGCTCGTCAAGCAGGAAGACCTTCGGCTCACGCACGATGGCACGACCGAGGGCAACACGCTGACGCTGACCACCGGAAAGCGCCGCCGGTTTACGGTCGAGCAGGTGGGCGATATCCAAGATGCGCGCGGATTCTTCCACGCGGCGTTTGATTTCCTCTTTCGGGGTTTTGCGCAGTTTCAAACCGAACGCCATGTTGTCAAACACGGTCATGTGCGGATACAGCGCGTAGTTCTGGAACACCATCGCGATGTCGCGATCTTTCGGCGCCACGTCGTTGACGAGGCGGTCGCCGATGTAGAGTTCACCGGACGTAATTTCTTCCAGACCCGCAATCATACGCAGGGTGGTGGATTTACCGCAACCGGACGGGCCGACGAAGACGAGAAACTCTTTGTCTTTGATTTCGAGGTTGAAATCCGAAACCGCCGTCACGCCGCCGGAATAGCGTTTATAGATATTTTTGAGGGAAACACTTGCCATAATGGGAAAACCTCCTTATTTTTTTACCAGTTCGGATGAAATGGCAGGGCAGAGTACTGCCCAAAAAATACTATAACAGATTTTGGGCGAAATGTCCATTCCGCAAATGGACGAATTTTTGACCTTTTGTTTGGGGATTTTTCATAATAATTTGCGATTTTCGGGCGATTTTTGCTCAAAAACCGCATCTTTCTCCGTGTCCGTGAGTAGGCGCGCCTCGCCCGGCGCCAAATCGTCCGGCAAAGACAGCGCACCGATGGAATGACGGTGCAAGGTGTTGACCCCGAGGTTGTGAGTGCCGAACATCCGCTTGATTTGGTGATATTTCCCCTCGGTGACGGTTACTTCGCACAGCGGCTCGTCGCCCTCTTCCACCACGCGCAACGTCGCGGGCGCGCAGGGCGTGCCGTCGGGCAAATGAGTTCCGCTTGCAAACGCATCTATGACCGCTTCGGAGACGGGCGCATCCACGCGGGCAAAATACACCTTTTCAACGAGGTGTTTCGGCGAGGTCAGGCGATGACCGAAATCGCCGTCGTCCGTTAAAATCACCAGTCCCGTGGTATCCTTGTCGAGCCGACCGGCGGGAAACATTCCCGCGCGCCGCAACGCGGGCGGGAGGAGGTCTAACACCGTTTTGGCGTGCGGGTCGCGCGAAACGCAGAGAATGCCCGCCGGTTTGTGGAGCATTACGTACAAATGTTCCGAAAAAGCGAGCGCGCTCCCCGCAAGGGACACCGTGTCCGTTTGCGGGTCCACTTTGGCGGCGGGGTCGCGCACAACGGCGCCGTTCACCGTCACCTCACCCCGACGGATGCGGGTGGTCGCGGTGCTGCGGGTGAGCGAGCCTTGCGTTGCCACAAACTTGTCCAATCGTTGCGGTTTCATAGACGTCCTTTCCGCGCCAATCTTCGCTAATCCTCTCTGGCGATTTTGGTCAGCGCTTTTTGCGTTCCGGTGGCGGGGTCGGTCAAATCCCCGCCCACGATTTTTTCTTTGTAAAGGCACAAGTGGGCGATGTACGCCGTGCCGTCTTCCGTTTGCACGTTCCACGCAAAGCGTTTGACGGTGTGCCCGCAGTAGAGTCCCAAGTTAAACCCGCCTTGCATCTGCAACCCGTTGTAGGCGATAAAAGCGGCATCGCGCGGGTTTTCGGGGATTTTTATCTCCTCGGACGACAGCGGGGTTTCGCCCGCAACGTAGCCGAGTGAGCGCAGAAACGCCTGCTGTTTTTGCGGCGTATCTGCCACCACCGCGGCGGTGGCACGGTATTCCGTTTCGGGAACAAACAACGCCACCCCGAGCAGAGCCAGTCCGAGCGCGACGGCGCACACCGCGGCGCACAACTGTTTTCCCGTGGTTTTGACTGAAAGGACAAACATACAAAACAACTCCTTTTTTGGTTGTTTCATTGTATGTCCGCTCTGCCGCCGCTATGCCGAAAAACAGAAAAATCCCGCCCGGCCGTAACGTCGTCAACATAACCTGCTACTAAACAAACAGCAGGTGGGCGCCGCCCGTCGGGTTCGCGGCTTCCAACGTCCCGTCGGACGGAAAATCCGCCGACGGGGAGGCCTGCCATCCACCGACGGAGAAAGGCTCCCTTTTACAAAATGTAGTAGGGTTAAAAGACAACGATTCACGCACCGGGCAGGGTGCACGCTTTATTCTTCGCTTTGGATTTCGTAAAAATCAGACAACCGCTCCTCAAACACGGTGGCGAGTTCGTCGTATAACTCGTCGTCCTCGACGGGCGCAAGCATAAAGCCGTCGCCGTCCTCGACCACTTGGACGATAATCAGTTCGCCGTCACCCGACAACACGTCTTCGTCGTTGTCATAAACGGGGAGCAACGCCAAAAAGCGACCGTCCTCATTTTCCACGGCATCCAGTTTTTCAAAGGAGTAGGTCACCCCGTCTTCGCCGGTCACGTTGACGTATTCGGGAGTGTATTCCTCGTCGTCCTCCGGCTCCAAAGCGGGATTGTTCTGGTCAAATTCGCTCATACGTGTGTCCTCCTTATGTTTTCTGCTTTCATTGTACCGAAAATTCTCCCGTTCGTCAAGAGGAAAAGCAAGGGGAAATGCAGAATTAAAAATTGAGAATTACCTCCGGCGCGCATCGTAGGGGACGGCGACCGTGTTTGCACTTCTTCACTCTTCACTCTTCACTCCCACGCCAACGCACAAACGCGGTGCACCGACCGACGGCGGCAAGACCAAGGCCTTGCCCTACGTCATCATTCGACATTTTATCGCACAAACCCGCACTAACGCACAAACGCGGTGTAGGGACCGACGACCGGTTGCGGTGCGTAACCATAAAACGGTATGTCATTTTGAGAAGGGGCGTAGAGGGGGGCGCCCCCCACACCCTCGCCCAGGGATGGAACCGGATCGCAGGGGGCGGCGC
>JAZRYM010000042.1:0-5629 GCA_045600765.1 Acutalibacteraceae bacterium
ACGGTCGTGCAGCAGCACCACCTTTTGCAAATCGGTCAATGCGGTGTTCCCCTGCAAGCCGTCCAAAAAGTAGTGTTCTTTCGCTTCAATCGCCGCCATCATCGCCTGATAGGTCGTCGCATCGTATTTGTAGCCTTTGGGGAAGCGGAAGCCCGTCACATAGGTCTTGCCACCGCTCACACCGACTCCCACAGAAGCGTTCACAAAACATTGGAACGAACGGGGACAGCAGTACCAAACAAAATCTATTGCATCATCCTCGTAGCTGTACGGGAGTTTATTGGCAAGTTGTTCGCCGAGTTCCTTGACGCGATTTTTCGTCTCTTGATCCGCATCCGCCGGCAAATTCGACCAAGCGTTCGCGAAGGTTTGCAGGTCCGACGGGCAATACCGGAATACCAAGTACACCCACTCTTCCAACACGTCCAAATCAATGTATTCCGACATGGCGTTGAGTACGTCAATGTCTACACTGCCGTCCGGTATCGGCGAAGCCGTGTAATCCTCCACAACCTCTTGCTGTGGAAGAACGAGAGCACCTACCTCTCCCTCCGCCATCGCCGGCATCGCCGTCATCAACAACATCGTAACGGCGAGCAACAAAGTCCACAGACGTTTCATCCTCACAAACCCCTTTCGTGCGAATTAGCGCAGAAACACAAAATTACAGAATAATTATACCAAATATAATTGCAAAACGCAACAAAAATCTTTCAATTTTGGTTTACATTTTTGGTCATTTTGGGCGAAAAGCGCTTGCCGCCGAAAAAGATAACAAAAAAGCGGCTTTCCCCCTCGGAGAAAGCCGCTTTCAGAATGCAAAAATAATCAGATTTTCACCCACATTGCCGGGCGGATGCCGTGCACTTTCACGTCCACCGCGCCGCCGTAAACGCAGATGTTGCCGTCCTGCAACACGCAGGCGACCCGTTTTTTGTCATAACCCGGGGTACGCAGCAACCAGCCGCACTCGCCCTCCGAGTTGATGTAGCCGGCTTGCAGATACACGCGCGCATTCGCCCACGCGCGGCGTTTGCCCTCGTTGCGGAACAGTTTTTCCGCTTCTTCCGCAGACAACAGGAACACTTTGTCGGTCGTATCCGCGCCGCCGCACACGCCGTAGGCGTTGCAGGGAGTCGAAACGGTGGTCGCGAGGATTTTTTTCTGCTCCGTTTTGTTGAACGCGGTCTCAAAGAACTCGCCGTTCAGGAACGCGCGCACGTCGGACGTTTCCCACGTCGTCTCGCCGCCGTCCGCTTTATAGGGGATGCACTCCATCCCGTTTTTGGCGATAACCAGAGCGCGGTCGCCCTCTTTCGCCACTTTCAGCACAATCCATTCCGCTTTTTTCGGCGCTTCCTCATCAGGGAAGTACGAGCCGATTTTCAAAATTTCGCCTTTTTTCATTTTCTGTCTCCTCCATCCGTTTTTCGATGTAACCAAAGGTATTTTATCCAAATTTTTCCCGTTTGTCAAGCAGTTTTCGACGGTTTTTTCGCATTTTACCGCATTGTCTCTATCACCCATTCGGCACAGCGGATGCCGTCCACCGCCGACGAGGTAATTCCGCCGGCATACCCGGCGCCTTCGCCGCAGGGAACCAGCCCGCGCACCGCGGATTGTCCGCGCTCGTCCCGCACCATCCGCACCGGCGAAGAAGAGCGGGTCTCTACCCCCGTCAACACCGCATCCGCGCGGTCAAACCCGCGCAGGCGCTGTCCCATCAGCGGTAACCCCGCTTTCAGCGACTGCGCCACAAAGGCGGGCAAGCATTCCCGCAAATCGCACGGCGTTACTCCGCGCGGGTAAGACGGCGTGACCTCGCCGAACCCGGTCGAAGCGCGGTCAGCCAAAAAGTCGCCTACCGTTTGAGCGGGTGCCTTATACTCCCCGCCGCCGAGAGCAAACGCTTCCCTCTCCATTTTTCGTTGCAACTGCACGCCGGCGAGCGGGTCGCTTGACCCGAAGTCTTCCGGCGCTACGCCGACGAGCACCGCGCTGTTGGAATTTTCGGCATCGCGGGCAAAACGGCTCATCCCGTTGACCGCAACGCCGCCCGCCTCGGAAGCGGCGGCAACCACCGTCCCGCCGGGACACATACAAAAGGTATACACTCCGCGCCCCGTTTGCGGACGAACCGCCAGCCGATAGTCGGCGGAGGAAAGAGCGGGATGTCCCGCAAATTTGCCGTATTGCGCGCGGTCAATCCATGCGCGCTTGTGCTCCACCCGCACCCCGACGGCAAACGGTTTTTGAAGCATCGTCACCCCGCGGCGAAGCAGCATTTCCACCGTGTCGCGCGCGCTGTGACCAATGGCGAAAATCGCCGTTTGGCAGGGCAAAATCTCCTGCCCGTCGGGCGTATCGAGCACAAGTGCCGTCAGCGCGCCGTTTTCGGTTTTGATATCGGTCACGCAGGTGGAAAAACGCACCGTAGCGCCGTTTTCGAGCAGTTCCCGCCGCAATTCTTTCACGGTGGTTTTCAGGCGGTCGGTGCCGACGTGCGGCCGCGCCTGCCAAAGCAAATCCTCCGCGTCGCCCGCTTTCGCAAGCGTTTCGAGCACAAACCGAATACGCGGGTCTTTGATGCCGGTGTTGAGTTTTCCGTCCGAAAAGGTGCCCGCGCCTCCCTCACCGAACTGCACGTTGGAAGCGGGGTCTAACACGCCCGTCTGCTCAAACCGCGCGACATCGGCGGCGCGGTCGTCCACCGCTTTGCCCCGTTCAATCAAAATCGGGCGCAATCCCGCGCGCGACAAGATAAGCGCCGCAAACAACCCCGCCGGGCCGCTTCCCACCACTACGGGCGGGCACGCAGGCACATAGTCGCCGGACAGTCGCGGTTGCACATACGAAAACGGTGTAAACAGCGTCACCGTGTCCTTTTTCAACTGTTGCACAAGGGCGCGCTCGTCCCCTTTCACCGTTACGTGCAAGGAAAAGAGAAACGACACCTGCCCTCGCCGCGCATCCACCGAACGCTTGGCGACCGTGCAGGTCAAAAGGTCGCTTTCGGAAAGGCGCAACGCCTTGGCGGCGGCGGTTTTCAGGTCGCTTTCGCGGTAGGAAAGCGGGAGCGACACCGAGGCAATTTGTATCATTTCGCCACCTCGCTTGCGATGGCGTCGGCGGCGGCAAACGCCGTTGCCCACCCAAAATGCAGGTTAAACCCGCCCCAGTCGCCGTCCACGTCCAGCACCTCGCCCACGGCGTACAACCCGCGGTGACGTTTCGACTCCATCGTGTGCGGGTCAAAAGCGGCGGTGCAAAGTCCGCCCGCCGTCACCTGCGCCGCACCGAATCCGGTCGTCCCGAGGACGGAAAATTCCCAATGTTTGATGCGTTTTGCAAGCGTTTTCAGTTCCTCGTCCGAAAGGGAGTTCGCTTCGCGTGTAAAGGGCAACACCTTTGCGGCTTTCAGCACCGTCTGCCCCACGCGCCGCTGAAACAGTCCGGTTAAAAAGTCCTCTAAAAGACGTGTGCCAACCTGCGCCCGTCGTGCCGTCAGTTGTTCCAAAAGCGCCGCTTCCGAAACGGTCGGGCACAAGTCGAGCGTAAGGGTCAAATCCCCCTGTTTTTTCCGCTCCCATTCGCCCGCAAGGCGCGACACCTGCATCACCGCCGGGCCGGACAACCCATAGTCGGTAAAGAGCACTTCGCCCGTTTCGCGGCGGGTTTCGCGCCCGTTTGTCAACGTCACGGCGGCATCCACCCGAAGCCCTTTCACCGCGCGGGTGAAGGTGGTATCCGTTTTTAATGTCACAATGGACGGGGTGAGCGCCGTACGCTCATATCCGAGCGCAGACAGCAGGTCAAACCCGTCGTTCCCGCCGCCCAGTTTCGGCGAGGCACACCCGCCCGCCGCCAACACAACGCGATTGGTGTAAAGGTTGTGCGCTTTACCGTCCTTGTCGGTGAAGGTCACCGAAAACGCGCCGTTTTGCGGCGTGATTTTGCGCACAGCGGCATCACACATCACCGTTACCCCCGCTTCATCGAGCGCGAGGCGCAAACAATCGAGCACCGCTGCCGCGGACGCGCACACAGGATAAATCCGCCCGTTTTCGCGCACTTCGGTTTGCACGCCGATGGCGGCAAAAAACGCGCGCGCATCCTCCGGCGTAAAGCGGGACAGCGCGGGTGTCACAAAAGAGGAATCCTGCCCGTGATAGCGGGTCACATCCGCGTGGATATTCGATAAATTGCACGTACCGTTGCCGGTGGCGAGCAGTTTTTTGCCTACGCGCGGCGCTTTTTCAAGCACGGTCACCGTCGCGTGCGGGCATTGTTGTTTCAGCATCAGCGCACCGCAAAGTCCCGCCGCGCCGCCGCCGATAAAGACCGCATCGGTCATCGCGCATTCCTCCTCGTTGTCGTTTGGTTTCGTTTTGTCTCAGTATAGCATTTTTTCTTTCGATTATCAAGTTATTTTGTTGCGTTTTGGAAAGTTCCGTGCTATACTAATAGGGATTAAGTAGAAAAAAGGGGTGAGCGTATGGCAAAGCGGGTGTTGGTCGCGATGAGCGGCGGCGTAGACAGCGCGGTGGCAACCCTCGTGCTGAAAGAGCAGGGGTACGACGTCACCGGCATCACGTTGCGCCTGCTTCCGACCGATGCCGCCGACCGCGCCATTGCCGATGCGCGGCAAGCCGCCGAAACGCTCGGTATTCCCCACCGCGTCCTTGACCTATGCGACGATTTTGAGCGAACGGTCATTGACCCGTTCACCCGCACCTACGTTGCGGGACGTACACCGAACCCCTGCATCCGTTGCAACGCGACCATCAAATTCGGCGCGTTGTACGATTACGCGATGCAAAACGACTTTGATTTTCTCGCTACCGGTCACTACGCGCGGGTCATTAACCGCGGCGACGACGGACACCCCCACCTGCTTCGCGGCAAAGATGCGAAAAAAGACCAGTCGTACGTGCTCTGCTCCGTGCCGCGCGCAATTTTCAAAAACGTCCTTTTCCCCTTAGGTGACCTTGACAAGCCCGCCGTGCGCGCGCTCGCGCTGGAACACGGCTTTGTCAGCGCCGGCTCCAAGGAAAGCCAGGACATCTGCTTTATTCCAGACGGCGACTACGCCCGCTACTTAAAAGAAGAGCGCGGCGTAAAAAGCGTGCCGGGCAACTTTGTGGATACAAGCGGCGCGGTCATCGGCAAGCACGACGGGTGCATCCGCTTTACGGTCGGTCAGCGAAAAGGGCTCGGTATGGGCTTCGGCAGACCGATGTTCGTACTTGAAAAAGACCCAAAATCGGGCAACGTCACTCTCGGCGACGAGGAAGAATTGTTCGCACCGGGACTGATTGCGACCGAGATGAACTGGTTTTGCGACCCCACCGCTCTTCCCGACAGCATCACCGCCAAAGCCCGCTATTCCCAGAGGGAAGCGGAAGTCGTCGTCACCCCGCGCGGCACGGCGGCATCGCCCGACGGTGCCACCGCGATGGTGGAATTTCGCACGCCGCAACGCGCGTTAACCCCGGGACAAGCCGTTGTGCTCTACCACGGGGACGAGGTGCTCGGCGGCGGCACGATTGACAAAGTTTTGTAAAAATCATTCCGAAAACGAGACAGATAAAGGAGTTGTTCGTATGATATGGCACGCTCAACACGGTGA
>JAZRYM010000043.1:0-23806 GCA_045600765.1 Acutalibacteraceae bacterium
CGCACCGGCGGTTTGCCCGGTTTGCGCCCACCCGCAAGCGTATTTTGAAATCCACGCCGAGAACTATTGAGTTTGCACAAAAAAACAGCAAAAAAGAGGCAGCGCACTTGCGCCGCCTCTTTTTTTGTGATTGGACTACGAAAAAGATATTTTCGAAAAAATGATGGATGGTGTTGAACCTGCGGGATAAAAGTGATGTTGCTCGTTTCACTCGCAGTGATGTTTTTGCCTTCGGCAAAAGTGATGTGATGTGTTCCACCCACGCCCGCAGGCACATCACTCGGCAAAGCCGAACATCACGCTGTAAGGCACATCACGTTCCACGAAGTGGAACACATCGTTCAAAAAACGACAAGTTTCTGTCGAAACTTGTCGTTTTTTGTTGGCCCGCCCGGAGGGATTCGAACCCCCGGCCTTTGGAATCGGAATCCACTGCGATATCCAGCTTCGCCACGGGCGGAAATATCTTTGGCTTTCCTATTCTACTCTATTTTCCCCGCTTTTGCAACCCCCATTTTTGAAAAATACAAAAAATCCTTGCGCCCGACCGAAAAATGTTGTAAAGTAGTAGCAGTATATAGTCGAACAAAAGGAGGGAACGCCCATGCGGTTTTGTGCGCCGTGTGTGTTTGGAATCGAGGGTATTCTTGCGGACGAGTTAAAACGGCTCGGCGCGGATGCGGTAGAAGCGCAAAACGGGCGTGTGCTCTTTTCGGGCGATGCCGCGATGTTGGCGCGCGCCAACCTTCAAAGCCGGTTCGCGGAGCGTATTCAACTGCTTATCGGCGCGTTTCCCGCCCGCTCGTTTGAGGAGTTATATCAAGGGGTAAAAGCCTTGCCGTGGGCGGACTATATCGGCAAACTCGACCGCTTTCCCGTCAAGGGATGGTCGCTCAATTCGGCATTACACAGCGTTCCCGACTGCCAATCCATCGTGAAAAAAGCGGTGGTGGACAAGCTGAACCAAACGTATCATCAAGCGCGGTTTGCGGAGACGGGTGCGCTGTTTCAAATTCAATTTACCATTCTCAAAGACGAGGTGACCCTCCTGCTCGACACGAGCGGCGCAGGGTTGCACAAGCGAGGCTACCGCGAAATCGCGGGTGCGGCGCCGCTGAAAGAGACGCTTGCCGCCGCGATTGCCGACCTTGCCCGCGCCCGCAAAGCGGAGCGGATTCTTGACCCGTGTTGCGGGTCGGGGACGTTGCTTATTGAAGCGGCGATGCAGGCGGCAAAACTGGCACCCGGCAGAGCGCGCACCTTTACCGCCGAGACGTGGGATATTGTCCCCGCCGCCGTGTGGCAAGCGGAGCGCGAACGCGCGCAGTCGTTTGAACAACCCGACCGCCTACCCGCACTCCTCGGCACAGACGTCGATGCCGAAGCGTTGGCGCTTTGCCGCGACAACGCGCAAAAAGCGGGCGTTGCCGCGACGTTGCAGACAGCGGTGCGCGATATCCGCCAATTTGAGCCGGTCGGCGACACGGGCACGGTCTTATGCAACCCGCCGTACGGCGAACGGTTGCTTGACGTGCGTATGGCGCAAGACCTCATTCGCGCGATGGGCAAAGTGTTTGTGCCGAAACCGGGGTGGAATTACGCCATCATCAGCCCGGACGAGGACTTTGAGACGTTGTTCGGCCGACCCGCCAACAAGCGGCGCAAGCTGTATAACGGGATGCTGAAATGCACGGTTTATATGTATTTCTAAACGAAAATAAGCGAATTTCAAGCAAAGAGAGGACACCATTTTGCGACACGTTTTTATTCTGAACCCCGTCGCGGGGAAACATCAGCGCGCGCTGGATTTTATTCCCGAAATTGAGGCGTATTTTTCGGCGCACGGCGGCGACTACGCCATTCGCGTAACCAACCGCCCGGGCGATGCCGGCGTGTTTGCCCGCGAGGAAGCGCAAAAGGGCGATGCGGTGCGACTGTATGCTGTCGGCGGCGACGGCACGCTCAACGAGGTGACCAACGGGGTCGCCGACGCGAAAAATGCCGAAATCGCGTGTGTTCCCTGCGGTTCGGGCAACGATTATGTCAAGACGTTCGGCACGGCAGAGGATTTTCTCGACTTACCCTCCCTCATCGAAGGCACCGCCTTTCCCGTGGACGGCATTTTGTGCAACGGCGAGCGGTCGCTCAACATCTGCTCGCTCGGCGTGGATGCGGACGTGTGCGCGTATATGGGCGATTTTAAGCGGTTGCCGCTCGTGTCCGGCTCGATGGCGTACGATTTGGGCGTGCTGAAAATGCTGTGCAAACCCGCCGGCAACAATCTGACGGTGCAAATCACCACCGCCGACGGTGTGGTGGAGCGAAAAGGCCGCTTTTTGTTTGTGCTTGCCGCCAACGGGCAATACTATGGCGGCGGCTACTGCGGTGCACCCGGTTCGGTACCGGACGACGGCGAACTCGATTTTGTGTTGGTAACCACCGTGTCGAAGCTGAAAATGGTGCAGCTGCTCGGCGGCTACAAACGCGGCGAACACTACGGGTGGGACATCTGCGAACACCTGCGCGGCACGAAACTGCAAGCGACGTGCGACAAAGTCGCCTGCATCAATATTGACGGCGAAATTGTCCACAGCGCCACGGTGTCGTGTGAGCTGTTACCCGCCTGCTTCCGCTTTGTGCTTCCCGCACCGCTCGCCGCGAAAAAGGCGGCGGCGAAAGAGCCCGCAACTGTGTGATGTTTTTGAAATTTAAGGAGTATAAACTATGAGTGAAACTAAAAAATCGCTTTTGAAAAAGCCGTTTTCGTGGGGTTTTGTGGTGTTATTTTCCGTCGTCATCGGCGTGGTGGTCGGCGTACTCGACTGCATTCCCGCGCTCCGTGACACGTCGTTCACCGACCCCGCCCTCACCTTTGACGTGTGGATTCCGCTCGCCGTTTTCGTCGTCCTCGGCGGCAAAAACACCCTCGATGCCGCACTCAAATGCTTCGTCTTTTTCCTCATCAGTCAGCCGGTCATCTACCTCGTTGAAATCGCCCACGATTTTTGGTGGGGCGGCGGCGTGCTGAGTGAGTTGTTCCACCAATATTTCGTCAACTACTACCTCGGTGCCGGCTGGCTTTTGTGGACGGCGCTGACTCTCCCCGGCGGCGCGATTGCGTATCAGGTAAAACGCGACAACATCCCTGCCGCCGTCATCTTGTCGGTGGCAACCGGCGGATTGGTCGGACTCGGAATGAACAACGTATTCAACGTGCTTCCCTCCGCGTTCCCCCGCCACTTGTTAAGCACGATTTTCTGTATCGGTATGGCGTTTGCGCTGTGCTTCCTCGTCCTCAAAAAGAAAAAATCGCGCACCGTCGCCCTCCTCATCACCGCGGTGACCGCTGTGGTACTCGCCGCCATGCTCTTGTTCTTCTCCGGCAAGCCGGTGGACAGTATGCAAGTTTACGATGTGGGCCCGAAAACCGCCGTCTCCTGCGAAATTATGGATAAAGCGATTGCCGAGGCGGAGTTGAACGACGACAACTCGCTCGTTATCCACACCTCCGAAGCCATCGGCAACACGGTCATCACCGTCACCTACGAGGACGGCACGACCGCCGACTTCCTCATAACGGTGGACAGCCACAGTCTCAACATCGAAGAAGTTCACTGAAAACGCAAATAAAACGAAGAAGCGCTTTGTGCCGCCAAGCGGCGCAAAGCGCTTTTCTTTAACATTTTTGTTCTGTATCTCTTGAAGATTATCCCAACTTACGCCCGCAAGTCAAGCAGAAAAACGCTTTGTCGGGAATGGGCGTGCCGCATTGCGGGCAACACCCGTTGCCGGTCATCGGTTTCGGTTCCAGCGCCTCCTCGGTAAACGGCTCGCCGAGCGTGCGGCGCGGCGTAAGCGGAGTCGTGCGCATCGGCGCGGCAGGCGGAGCCATCGGCACGTTGCCGGCAGAGGGCTCATTCATCAAATCGGACGCTTTCAGTCCGGTGGGAATCCCGGGTGCGGCAACGACGGTTTCACCGGTAAACGCCGGCTGTTCCAACGCGAGCATACGCGCGCGGCGGCGATAGCGAAACAAGGTGATGCCGAACAGCAAAAACGCCGCACCGTACAAAAGCGAAGCTACCCCGCCGAGGTCGGCGTGCAGGAAAGAACGCACCGTTTCAGCAAGAAGAAAGAGCGCCGCGGCACACAAAAACACTCCGGCAAGTCCGCCGGCGCGTTTGCCGAAACCGCCCGTTTTAGCGGTTTCAAGAAGACGGTTCAGCACGCGCGTCACCGAGGCGAAAAAGAGCAGATACACAATGCCGCCGACCGCCAACAGAACGCACAACCCGAGAAGCAACCACATCGTCGCCTCGCAGGCAAGCAGGTGTCTTATCGCGGTCGCAATGGCGTCACTCTCCGCCATCAGCGTTTTTACCATATCGGCGCGGAAACACCACAGCCCCGCGCAAAGAAGCACACCGCACACGGTCACGATGCACGCGCCTACGGTACCCATCACGGCAGCAACTTTCAGCACAATCGGCCCGCCTTTTCGGAAATTCACGCGGTTTGTGTACCCTTGCGCAACCGTCAGCCACAGACCGACAACCACCAAAATGTTCCACAGCGGCAACTCGCCCGACGGCTCGGTTGCCGTCTCTTTTGCCACCTCGTCATACAGCGTAGATACCGCTTTAAGCGCATAAGGACTCAGCGACGTATTGGTGACGTCGGCAAAACCCACCACCGCGGATTTTACCTCTTTCACACTCGGTATAACCGCCGTTTTGGGGGAAATCCACGAAAACACGGCAGTAAACAGCACCGCCGCCGTAAAGCAAATCGCCGCAATCAAAAACAGTACCGACCCGGCGGTCTCTTTCATAAGTCCCGTCGCGGCGGACGGCTCTCCCGCCTCCTTCGGCGTGCGGCAACGGGCACAGACCGGTTCCTCCGTTTCGCGGTTACACGCGGGACATCTCCACAACATAGCGATTTCTCCTTTCAACTTTCACTTAACCCTGGGCTTCCTGCTCGTCGAGTGACAACTCGTAAGCAGGCAAAAATTCTTTCATAAAACAATCCACCGCCGCGATATTCATCGCTTTCAGCGCTTTTTCGGTCGATTTGCGGGCAGAGGCAAATTCGCGGTTGCCCATTTTCAATTCTTCGACACATTTGATAAGCGCCGACAACTTATCGGCGGCTTTGACAAACCGCGTTTCCGTGCTGTCTTCCGCCAAAAGCAACGGCGCGTATTCGCCGCGCAAATTCTCCGGCAATTTTTGGAGCAGGCGCTCGTTCGCCTCGCGCTCCACCTGCTTGTACGCATCGCGCAAGCCTACATCGTGGTACTTAACGGGAGTCGGCAAGTCGCCCGTGAGAATTTCGGACATATCGTGATACAGCGCCAAAAGCACGCATTTTCCCTCATCGACACTACCGCCGAATCGGCTGTTTTCAATCGCCGCGAGCGCGTGGGCAAGTACCGCCACCTCAGCGGTATGCTCATAGAGATTTTCGGTGCGGACGTTGTGCATCAACGTCCAACGGGGAATGTATTTCATACGCGACAACATCGCGTAAAACGTCGGTTTCATAAAACAATGTCCTTTCCGTTTCGTTTTGAACATATACTGACTTGTAACCTCATATAGTGTAGCACAATTCCCCTCTTTCTGTCAATGTTCGACGCACATTCCGACAGAATTTGTTAAATTTGTGTAAAAAAATCGACCGTTTGTCCCTTGACTACCCGCCGCAATCGCTCTATATTTAATTTGTATGCAAAAACCCAAAATTTTTAGAGGAGGCATCCCAAATGCAATTCATTTTTGACCACTTGTACGTGGCCAGCCTGTTTGCTTCCATCGTGGCGCTCGTCTTCGCGTTCATCCAAGCCAAAGTCGTGCTTGGTTCGGACGAAGGCACCGACAAGATGAAACAAATTTCGCAGGCTGTCCGCAAAGGTGCTTCGGCGTTCCTTAGCCGTCAGTACCGCACCGTCGCCATCTTCTTCGCCTGCATGTTCGTCGTGTTGTGCGTGATGGCGTACTTCGGACTGCTCACCTGGTTCGTGCCGTTTGCGTTCTTGACCGGCGGTTTCTTCTCCGGTCTGTCCGGCTTCATCGGTATGACCATCGCCACCCGTGCGAACGACCGCACCGCGAACGCCTGCCGTTCCGGCTTGAACCGCGGCCTGCGCGTGGCGTTCTCCGCCGGCTCCGTTATGGGCTTCACCGTCGTGGGTCTTGGTCTTCTCGACATCTCCCTGTGGTACGCTCTGATGGACTTGTGCTTCAAATGCACGCTCGCCGAAATCACCGCCGCGATGGTGACCTTCGGTATGGGCGCTTCCTCTATGGCTCTGTTTGCCCGTGTGGGCGGCGGTATCTTCACCAAAGCCGCTGACGTGGGCGCCGACCTTGTCGGTAAAGTCGAAGCCGGTATCCCGGAAGATGACCCGCGCAACCCCGCCGCTATCGCCGACAACGTGGGCGACAACGTGGGCGACGTTGCCGGTATGGGTGCCGACCTGTATGAAAGCTATGTCGGTTCCATGGTTTCCACCTGCGCCCTCGGCGTGGTGGCGGCCGGTGCGACCCCGGCGTTTGACGGCAACGCGTCCGTTGCTCTGCCGCTGCTTATGGCGGCCATCGGCGTGGTCTGCTCCCTCATCGGTACTTTCTTTGTCCAAACCAAAGAAGGCGCTTCTCAGAAAAACCTGCTCGCGGCTCTCCGTCGCGGCACCAACTTTGCCGCTATCGCTTCCGCGGTGGTTGCCCTCGGCTTGATTATCCTTATGGATATGCCGTTCGGCCTCTACTGGGCGATTCTCGCCGGTCTTGCTTCCGGCGTGCTCATCGGTCTTTGCACCGAGTACTTCACGTCCGACACCTATAAACCGACCCAGAAAATCGCCGCGACGTCCGAAACCGGCACCGCGACCCTTATCATCAGCGGTCTCGGCACCGGTATGCTTTCCACCGTCCTGCCGATTCTCATTGTCGGCGTGGCAATCCTCGTCGCGTTCTTCTGCGCCAACGGCGCGACCGACGCGAACCTCGGCCTCTACGGCATTTCCCTTGCCGCGGTCGGTATGCTGTCCACCCTCGGCATCACCCTCGCGACCGACGCTTACGGCCCGGTTGCGGATAACGCCGGCGGTATCGCCGAAATGGCGGGTCTTGAACCGGAAGTGCGCGAGCGCACCGACGCCCTCGACTCCCTCGGCAACACCACCGCCGCCACCGGTAAAGGCTTTGCTATCGGCTCTGCCGGTATGACCGCCTTGGCGCTCATCGCCAACTTCAAAGAGAAACTGGTCGAAGCGAATGCGGAGAAATTCACCACCGCCATCGACCTGCTCGACCCGAAAGTGCTCGTCGGTCTGTTCATCGGCGCGTGCTTGCCGTTCCTCTTCTCCGCGCTGACCATGAACTCCGTTTCCCGCGCCGCCCAGAGCATCGTGGTGGAAGTTCGCCGTCAGTTCAAAGAGATTAAAGGCATTATGGAAGGCGAAGCGGAGCCGGATTACGCGACCTGCGTGGATATGTGCTCCAAAGCCTCTTTGAAAGAGATGATTCTCCCCGCCGTTGTCGGCATTGCCGCTCCGATTATCGTGGGTTGCACCCTCGGCGGTTTCGGCGTGCTCGGTATGTTGTGCGGTTGCACCGTGTCCGGCTTCATTATGGCCATCTTCATGGCGAACGCCGGCGGTGCGTGGGATAACGCGAAGAAATACATCGAGACCGGCGCCCACGGCGGCAAAGGCAGCGAGCAGCACAAAGCGGCCGTTGTCGGCGACACCATCGGCGACCCGTTCAAAGATACTTCCGGCCCGTCCATCAACATCCTCATCAAACTGGTCTCCATGGTTTCCATCGTGTTCTCCGGTTTGATTGCTACTCGCAACTGGTTCTAATCAGTCGCTAATAAGGCGGTGCAACGTACGTTGCCCCGCCTTTTCTTTTTTCTTCTCGTTTCCTCTTGCAACTTGTTTCCCTTTGTGCTATACTATCCCTCGTTATATACAAACAAGAAAGGAGGGGTCGTGCGTGAACAACGAAGCCGCTCAATTCCAAAAAATGACCGAAACGCCGGTCAAACCGCTCATTGCGTCGCTGGCGGTGCCCACCATCATCAGTATGCTTATCACCGCCATTTACAACACCGCCGACACCTTCTTTGTCGCCCAAATCAGCACCGAAGCCACCGCCGCCGTCGGTCTCGTCTTTTCGATGATGATGCTCGTGCAGGCGTTCGGCTTCACCTTTGGTCTCGGCGCGGGCAGTCTCATTTCCCGCCTGCTCGGTCAGCGCGAAAAACACGCCGCCGAACGGTTCGCCTGCTCGTCGCTCGCGGCGGGCGTAATTCTCGGTATCGTGTTTGCCGTGGTCGGCAACCTCTATTTAGAGCCGGTCGTGCGCCTGCTCGGCGCGGACGACGGCAACATCGCCGATGCGATGTCGTACGGGCGCTACATCTTAATCGGAATGCCCGCATCACTGTCCTCCTTTATCCTAAACAACCTGCTTCGCGCCGAGGGCAAGGCGAAATTTGCCCTCATCGGCATTATGTCGGGCGGTATCTTAAATGTCGCCCTCGACCCGATTTTGATTTTCACCCTCAAAATGGGCACCGCCGGTGCGGCGGTCGCCACCGCGGTGTGCCAGCTTATCAGTTGCGTGGTGCTCCTCACCGCCTATTTCCGCGGCAAAACCATTTTGAAACTCCGCTTGCGCCAGATATCGCTGAAACCCGGCACCTACGGTGCTATTCTCAAAAACGGGTTGCCGTCCCTCTGCCGGCAAGGGCTGTCGAGCATCGCCACCATTCTCTTAAACCGCTATGCGGCGACCACCGGCGCTCTCGCCGCCGTCGCGTTTGCCGCCACCGAGCAGGAAATGGCAAGCGCCGCCGTCGCCGCCATGTCCATCGTCACCAAAGTGTTTATGGCGATTTTCTCCGCCGTTATCGGCTTCGGTCAAGGGTATCAGCCGGTCGCCGGCTATAACTACGGCGCAAAAAAATACCGCCGCGTACGCGAAGCCGCTTCCTTTATGTGGCTCGTGTCCACCCTCATTTTGACCGCGCTCGGCGGGTTGTGCTTCTGGTTTGCGCCGGAGATTATCCACGCTTTCCGCGACGACCCGAACGTCGTCAAAATCGGCACCGTCGCCCTGCGCGCGCAATGCGTGTCTATGCCGCTTCTGCCCATCGGTGTCACCTGCAACATGACCTTCCAATCGGTCGGCAAACCGCTTCTTTCCACCATCACGTCGTCTATGCGGCAAGGGCTCTTTTTCATCCCGCTTCTTCTCGTGCTTGCACCGCTGTTCGGATTGACCGGCGTGGAATACACCCAAGCCGCCGCCGAGGTGCTTACCGCCCTCGCTTCCCTGCCGTTCTTGCTGTGGTTCTTGCACCGAATGAAAAAGTTGGACAAATGGCAACAAGAATCATAATCGAAGAAACCAAAAGGAGCATCGACCTTGTCGATGCTCCTTTTTTCATTGTTTCGCTTTTTGCGATTTTATTCGGCGGTTTCGGTCGGCACTTCGTCCGTCGTAACCACCTTGTGCAACATCACCGTCGTGCCGCTCTCGTCGGTCAGCGCAAGGGTGTCTTTATCCACCGCAAAGGTGTATTCCGTCGGCTCAGCGCCCACTTCGTTGAGGGTCACCGTCAACGTGCCGCCTTTCACCTTGTAGTACAGCCACGTCAGCGTATCCCCCTCCGCCACCGTGCCGGTGCCGTTGTCAAAAAAGGTGAGCACCGATTCCACCGCGTCGGGCGCCGATGCCGTGCCCGCCCACGAGCCGTACAAATCCACTTTACCGCAACCGCAAAGGGTCAAAAGTAACAGCAAAACCGCGACCGTCGCCGCGAGGTATTTTTTCATCGTAAAACCACCTTTTCGGGGAAACTTCTTTTGTATTTTACCTTGTTTTCGCGCATCTGTCAAGGGTTACAAATCGTTTTGCGCCGCTAAGCGCTCCTCCACCGCAAACCGCGCGTTGAGCACCGTTTTTGCGACGGCGAACGGGCGCATCAAATTCCACACCGAAACGCCGCGCAGCGCGTATTGTTCCCACAGCGACAATTTGGCATCCACACTGCGCGCATCCTCAAACCATACGACGTGCGCCTGCCCCGCGTCCGTCGTATACTCAAAATACGGCGTTTGCGCGACCGTGTTAAAGCGAATGCCCGCACCGAACTGCGCCGCACGCGACACCGCTTGTTCGTTGCCGAGCGAGGTCGCTTGGCTCTCCCCTTTGATGTACGGTAGCGCCCAGTCGTAAGCGTAGTTCGGCACCCCTAAAAACAGCCGTTCCGGCGGGATGTTATCCACCGCGAATTCCACCACCTCGCGTACCTTGTCAATCGGCGACACCGCCATCGGCGGGCCGTAAGTGTAACCCCATTCGTAGGTCATTAAGAGGGCGTTGTTCGCCGCCGCGCCGAGCAGCGCGTAATCGTGCGCTTCGTACAAAAGTCCCGGTTGCGTCGCGGACGTTTTCGGTGCCAGCGCGACTATCAGCGGGATGTTCTCCGCGTTGAGCCGTCCGCGCAAACGGTTGATAAAGCGCGCATACGCCTCCCGCTCGGCGGGGAGCACAAACTCAAAATCCACGTCCACCCCGTAATAGCCTTTGTCTTTCACCACCGCCAAAATTTCCGCAAACAACGCCTCTTGCTTTTGCTCGTCACCGAGGAGCACGGTGGACAGCGTGTTGTCAAACCGCCCGTCTTCGCCGAGTGTCGTCAGCATAAACAGCGGTTGCACCCCGCCCGCTTTGGCGGCGGCAATCAGCGGCTCGTCGCCGGACAGCGGCAACAGTGACCCGTCCGCCCTGATGCCGTAGGAAAAAATCGCCAAATAGGTTAAAAACGGCAGCGTTTGTCTAAGCAGTTCGCGGTCGATGTTCGGGTAGGCATAGCCGTTCACCGCAATCGTTTTCTCCGGCGGCTTGTCGAACGCGACCACCACCGTTTGCCCGGGAAACACCTCGCCGTTTTCCAAAATCAGCGGATTGTTGCGTAACAGCGCCCGCTCCGTCGTCCCCGTTGCCGCCGCAATGGAGGCGAGCGTGTCTCCCTCGCCCGCCGTCACCACTTCGGACGGAATTTGGATGACGACCGCTTGCCCCGGCACCAAAAATTCGCTCGATTGCAACCCGTTGTCTGCCAAAAACCGTTCAAACGATACCCCAAACCGTGCGGCAATCTCCGCCGCCGTGTCGCCCGATTGGACTATGTAAATTTCCATATTTTTCACCTCAAAAACAACCTATGCCCCACATTTTGTCCACCATTCCCACGGGACAAACCGAGAAATAAAAATATTTTTGTTCTTTTTGCGAAAAAAACTTGACAAGCGGACTTTTTCTATATATAATAACGTGGTGCCCGCAAAAAGCGGGGAGTAAATATGACTCATTAGCTCAGATGGTAGAGCACCTGACTTTTAATCAGGGTGTCCGGGGTTCGAGTCCCCGATGGGTCACCAAAAACCGACAAGCCTCGCAAGAGGTTTGTCGGTTTTTCCTTTTTCACTCTTCACTCTTCACTTTTCACTCGCCCTCGGTGTCGGTTTTTGGAAAGTAAAAAGTCATAGTGAATAGTGAAAAAGTAAGGAGTGCGCTTCGCGGACAAAACTTGATAAACCCGCGCCGTGTGCGTAGGGAACGGCGCCCACGCCGCCCCACCTCGCAAAAATCTCATTTTCCCCGTTGACGGTGGGGAGAAATACTGCTATACTGTAAGGTAATGTATAAAAACAAATTGACGGGAGGGACTTCCTTGTACCGTATTGTAAAAAAAGACCGCTTAAACCCCACCGTTTCGCGGATGGTGGTGGAAGCGCCCGCGGTGGCGAAAAAAGCCCAACCGGGACAGTTTATCATCCTGCGCGTATCGGACGACGGCGAACGTATCCCGCTGACCGTTGCGGACTATGACCGCGCGGCGGGCACGGTGACGGTGATTTACCAAATCGTCGGCGCGACCACAATGAAATTGGATAAAAAAGAGGTGGGCGACACCCTCGCCGATTTTGTCGGCCCGCTCGGAAGACCGACCGAGACGGACGGGCTCAAAAAAGTCGCCATCATCGGCGGCGGTGTCGGGTGCGCTATCGCCTACCCCGTCGCCAAAAAAATGAGTGAACAAGGTATCTGCGTGCACTCGATTGTCGGTTTTCGCACCAAAGACCTCGTGATTTTGGAGGACGAATTCCGCGCCGCTTCCGAAAAATTCGTGCTCATGTCGGACGACGGCTCGGCAGGCGAAAAAGGGCTTGTCACCGACGCGCTGAAAGCCCTCATCAAAGCGGGTGAGCAATACGACGAAGTGATTGCCATCGGCCCGCTGATTATGATGAAATTCGTGTGCAAACTCACGAAAGAATACGGCATCAAAACGGTCGTCAGTATGAACCCCATTATGATTGACGGCACGGGAATGTGCGGCGGTTGCCGCCTGACCGTCGGCGGCGAAACCAAATTCGCCTGCGTGGACGGGCCGGAATTTGACGGACATCTCGTCGATTTCGACGAGGCGATGTCCCGCGGCGCGACCTACCGCGATTTTGAAGCGGGCGCGCGCGAGCAGACCTGCAATCTGTTTAAGGGGGTTTGAACCGTGCCGAATATGAGTCTTCAAAAATGCCCGATGCCCTCGCAAAGTCCCGACGTGCGCCGCCGCAACTTTTTGGAAGTGGCGCAGGGTTACGACGAAAAAACCGCGATGGAAGAAGCCGCGCGATGCCTAAACTGCAAGCACCGCCCGTGTACCGCGGGTTGTCCCGTGCATATCCGTATTCCCGATTTTATCGCCGCGGTTGCCGCGGGCGAATTTGACCGCGCGTATGAGATTTTGAGCGAGCAGAGTTCGCTTCCCGCCGTGTGCGGTCGTGTCTGCCCGCAGGAAACGCAATGCGAAGGGCAATGCGTGCGCGGGGTGAAAGGCGAGCCGGTCGCCATCGGGCGGCTTGAACGCTTTGTCGCCGATTATCACCTGCAACACGGCGGCACCGCCGCGCCCGCTCCCGCGAAAAACGGCAAGCGCGTCGCGGTGGTCGGCTCCGGCCCCGCGGGTCTTGCGTGCGCCGGCGACCTCGCCAAAAAAGGCTATGATGTCACCGTGTTTGAGGCGCTCCACGCCGTGGGCGGCGTGCTCGTGTACGGTATTCCCGAATTCCGTTTGCCGAAAAGCATTGTGCAACAAGAAGTGGACGGCTTAAAAACCCTCGGTGTCACCTTTGAGACCAACACCGTCATCGGTAAAACGGTCACGGTGGACGAACTGTTTGAAGACGGGTTTTCCGCCGTGTGCATCGGCTCGGGCGCGGGACTTCCCCGCTTTATGAACATTCCGGGCGAAAACCTGCGCGGCGTTTACTCCGCCAACGAGTTTTTGACCCGTATCAACCTGATGAAAGCGTATAAAGAAGACAGCGACACTCCCATTAAACGCGGCAAGCGCGTGGCGGTAGTGGGCGGCGGCAACGTCGCGATGGATGCCGCGCGGTGCGCGATGCGCCTCGGTGCGGAGGAAGTGTCGGTCATCTACCGCCGCTCGGAAGCGGAACTGCCCGCCCGCCGCGAAGAGGTGGAACACGCCAAAGAAGAAGGTATCGTCTTCCGCCTTTTGCAAAACCCCGTTGCCATTCACGGCGACGAGAACGGCGACGTGGCGGAAATCGAATGTGTCAAAATGGAACTGGGCGAGCCGGATGCTTCCGGCCGTCGCCGTCCCGTGGAAATTGAAAATTCCAACTACACCCTGCCGGTCGATTGCGTGATTATCGCTATCGGCACCTCCCCGAACCCCCTCATCCGCTCCACCACCGCCGGTCTCGAAACCGGGCGCGGCGGCATTCTTGTGGCGGACGAGCAAGGGCGCACCACCCGGCAAGCGGTGTGGGCGGTGGGCGATGCCGTCACCGGTGCCGCCACCGTCATTTTGGCGATGGGTGCGGGCAAAACCGCCGCCGCCTCGATTGACGAATACCTGCAAAATCAGTAAAAACCGAACACAAAAGGAGTGTTTTTTATGGACAACCGTCATATTGACACCATCTGCGCCCAAGGGTGCTATAAGCCGAAAAGCGGAGAGCCGCGCGTCGTCCCGATTGCGCAGAGCACCACCTACCTCTACGAAACGTCCGAGGCGATGGGCGACCTGTTTGACCTCAAAGCCGACGGCTTTTTCTACACCCGTCTCGGCAACCCCACCACCGACGTGGTGGAGAAAAAAATCGCCGCTATGGAGGGCGGTGTCGGTGCGCTGATGACCTCCGCCGGTATGTCCGCTGTCCTGCTCGCCGTGCTCAACATCGCCGGTGCGGGTGACCACATCGTGGCATCCTCCGCGCTGTACGGCGGCTCGTTTAACCTCTTTGACAACACCTTGACGGAACTGGGCATCACCACCACCTTTGTGTCGCCCAAAGCGTCCGACGAGGAACTGGAAGCGGCGTTCAAGCCGAACACCAAACTCGTGTACGGCGAATCCATCTCGAACCCGTCGCTCGCCGTGCTCGACATCGAAAAATTTGCGAAACACGCCCACGCCCACCACGTCCCGCTGATAGTGGACAACACCTTCCCCACCCCGATTTTCTGCCGCCCGTTTGACTGGGGCGCGGACATTGTGGTGCACTCGACCAGCAAATATTTGGACGGTCACGCGGTGTCGCTCGGCGGTATCATCATCGACAGCGGCAACTTTGACTGGACGGCGGGCGACTACAAAGGGCTCACCGAGCCGGACGAGAGTTATCACGGGCTTATCTACACCGAAGCGTTCGGCAAAGCGGCATACATCACCAAAGCGCGCACCCACTTGATGCGCGACCTCGGCACCACGCCGTCGCCGTTTAACGCGTTTTTGCTCGACCTCGGCTCCAACACGCTGCATCTGCGGATGCCGCGCCACGCCGACAACGCGAAACGCCTCGCCGAAGCGCTCGAAAACGACCCGCGCATCGCCTACGTCACCTGCCCGGCGCTCCCCTCGTCACCCGACTACGCCCTGACTCAAAAATATATGCCGAACGGCACTTGCGGTGTCATCTCGTTCGGCATTAAAGGCGGTCGCGACAACGCGCAGGCGTTCCAAGGCTTCCTCAAACTCGCCGGCATCGAAACGCACGTCGCCGACCTGCGCACCTGCGTACTGCACCCCGCTTCCACCACCCATCGCCAAATGACCGATGCGCAACTGGAAGCCGCCGGTGTACGTCCCGACATGGTGCGTTTCTCCTGCGGAATTGAGAATTTTGAGGATATTTTGGCGGACGTGATGCAAGCGCTTGACCAACTGAAATTTTAAGGCAAATTTGAGGGAAAAACAAAAATTTTCGCATCGTTTTTTGTCTTTTCGGTTTCTTGACTTTTTGGTCATTTCGTTATATAATGCCTGTATCCGACAGAAGGAGTCCTTGCATTATGTCGATTTTTAAGAAAATTTTAATTGCGGCGGGCGTTTTGTCCCTGCTTTGCTGTCCGTTTGCCTTTGCGGTATCGGCAACCGATACGGCGGCAACGACGGCAACGACGACAACCGCAACGACGGGCGGATATCTTCCTCTCTCTCTGAAAGACATTCCCGTTTTAGCGGAAATAGACAGCGGCGAACCCGCCACCTCTGCGCGCGTTTCCTCGGCAATGGTATCGGCAGACGAAAGTTTGCCCGCCGCCTATCGGTCGGATGATTACGGCTATATTACCCCCGCCAAAAGCCAGAAAGACACCAACTCCTGCTGGGCGTTTACCGCGGTCGCCTGCGCCGAAGCGGATGCCATTAAAAACGAGGGATTCCCGAAAGACACCGATTTTTCCGAATGGGCGCTCGCCTATTTTCTGTTTTGCGGCGGTGCCGACCCGCTCGGCGGACTTTCCGGCGACTACCTCACTTTTTCCACCGCTCCGATGAAAACCTCCTCTAATCTGTTTTTGGTTACCCAATCCCTTGCGAACTGGCGCGGTATTCACGCGGAAGAACTCGCCCCGCTCGAAAAACTAATGGAAAATCAAGAGGCATTGTTGCCTAAATCCATTTGCTACAACGACGTGTTGCACCTCGAAAACTCCAAAATTTTGCCGAACGTCACCGAAACCGACCGCACGGCGATTAAATCCGAAATTCGCTCGTTCGGCGCGGTATCGTCGGGATTGTTTTACAACGAAACCTATTTCAATACCGACACCGCCGCCTACTATAACCCCGACATCGTCTACGCCAACCACGCCATCACCCTCATCGGATGGGACGACCACTACTCCCTGACGAACTTTGACGATTCCCGCCGCCCCAAAAAGGACGGCGCGTGGCTCGCCAAAAACTCCTGGGGAACGTCGTTTGGCGAGGACGGCCTGTTTTGGATTTCTTACGAGGATGTGTCCGTACAAAGTGAAGACGTGACCTCCCTCGACTTTGCGCTCGCCGACAATTTTGATTGCAACTATCAGTACGACGGCGCACCCGGCTTTACCGCTATCAGTTACCCGAACGGCAACACCAAATTGGCGGCAGCCTACACCGCCGCCGACAACGAACTTTTGAAAGCGGGCTCGTTGTTCCACTACGCCGATGCTCCCACCGAATACACGCTGAGCGTCTACAAAGATTTGGTCACGGCGAGCAAACCCACCTCCGGACAAAAAGTCGCCACCGTTTCCGGCACGTTCCCCGTTTCTGGATTTTATACCGTGCGGTTGCCCGAAGCGGTCGAACTGAAAAAAGGCGACACCTTCTCGCTTGTCTTTTCGCTGTCTTGCTCGGAATGTTTGCGCGCTATGGTGTGCGCCGATGAGGAACTGATTCCCGACGAACTGTCCTCCCATAACAGCGGCAAAGTCAACCAAGGATTTTATATGTACGACGGCAAATGGCACGATTTGTACGAGGATTTCGGTGCTTCGCCGCGTATTCACGCCTATACCGTCTTGAAAGAGCGTCCCGCAAAGACAACTACCACACAAAAAACCACCACTACCACAACTACCACAACTACCGCAACCACTGAAACCACCGATTCCACCGACAACCCCACCGCAACGGGCGACTCTACCACCGATGCCACGGCAACCGCAACCGAAACGACTGTCGCCTCGGAAGACACCACCAAAGACGACTACGTTTTCGGTGATGCCAACAGCGACGGCAAAGCCAATATGAAAGACGTGTTGGCCATTCGTAAATTCCTTGCCGGATACGACATTTTCATTCAAATGAACAACTCCGACACCAACCGTGACACTTTCGTCAATATGAAAGACGTGTTGATACTCCGCAAGTATTTGGCAGGACTCCCGTTTTGACTTTTTCCCCGCAACCCGCGAATTTTTCGACGGTTGCGGGGCTCTTTTTTTGCAAAAACGGCTTGTCTTTTTCGCGCGCACGTGGTATACTGGATTTTGTATAGATTGTTTCTCCCGCTTAGCGGGTAAAAGGAGAAAAAACGTATGAAAATTCGTCTGGCAGATTATGTGGCAAACTTCCTTGTCGAGCACGGCGTAACCGATGCCTTTTCGGTAGTCGGCGGCGGTGCGATGCACTTAAACGACGCCCTCGGCCATAAAGAGGGCTTGCACGTCACCTACAACCACCACGAGCAAGCCTGCGCCATCGCGGCGGAGGCATACGCCCGTCTCGACAACAAAATCGCGGCGGTGTGCGTCACCACCGGTCCCGGCGGCACCAACGCACTCACCGGCGTGGTGGGCGGCTGGCTCGATTCTATCCCGATGTTTATTTTGAGCGGTCAGGTGCGCTACGACACCACCGCGCGCTACGCCCTCGCCTACACCGAAACCCCGCTTCGCGCGATGGGCGACCAGGAATACGACATTGTGAAATCGGTCACCCCGATGACCAAATACGCCACGATGATTGAAGACCCGAAACAAATCCGCTTCGCCCTTGAAAAAGCGTGGCACCTCGCAACGACCGGCCGTCCCGGCCCCGTTTGGGTGGATATTCCCGTCAACTACCAGGGCAGTTTTATCGAAACGGACGACCTGCAAGGGTACGACCCCGCGGAAGACGATGCGCTGCTTCCTCCGCCGGTGGACGACGAGACGGTTGCCCTGCTTCTCCGCAAGCTGAAAGAGGCGAAACGTCCGGTGTTTCACGCGGGTTACGGTATTCGCCTTTCGGGCGCGTATGAGACGTTCCGCCGTGTCGCGGAAAAACTGAACATCCCGATTGTCACCTACTGGAACGCGGTTGACCTGATTGAAAACGACCACCCGCTTTACTGCGGCCGTGCGGGCAATATGGGTGACCGCCCCGGCAACTGGGCGATTCAAAACGCCGACTTTATCCTCGCTGTCGGCACCCGCATTTCCATTCGCCAAGTGGGCTATAACTGGAAAACGTGGGCGCGTGCCGCCGAAGTGATGATGGTGGACATTGATAAAGCCGAGCTGAAAAAACCCACCTTGCACGTGGAATACCCCGTGTGGGCAGATGCCGCCGACTTTCTCGAAAAAGTGGATGCCGCCGTGTCCGCGCCCGTGTTCGCGGGCGGCGAATGGAACGACACCTGCCGCCGCTGGAAACGCGACTACCCGGTGGTGCAAGAGCGGCAATACGCCGAAAACGGCGAAACCGCCAACGTCTACGCCTTTATCGACTATTTGAGCCACCGCCTGCCTGAAAACAGCCTCACCGCCGTATCCAACGGCGCGTGCTGTGTGGTCGGCAACCAAGCCTACGCCATCCAAAAAGGCAGCCGTATGGCGAACAACAGTGCCATTGCCAGTATGGGTTACGGGCTTCCCGCCGCGATTGGCACCTGCATCGGCGGCGGCAATCGCCAAACGATTTGCCTCGAAGGCGACGGCAGTATTATGATGAACTTGCAAGAGTTGCAAACGGTGCTGACCAATCGCCTGCCCATTAAAATTTTCCTCATCAACAACCGCGGATACCACTCCATCCGCATCACCCAGACGAACCTCTTTAACAAAAACTTCGTCGGTGTGGGCGAGGATTCGGGCGACCTCTCCTTCCCCGATTTTGAAAAACTGTCCAAAGCGTTCGGCTACCCCTACCTCAGCGCCCACTCCAACGCCGAAATGAAAGAGGCGGTGGACAACGCCCTCTCGACAGACGGCGCGGTATTCTGCGAAATTTTCACCGACACCGCCCAAGTGTGGGAGCCGAAAAGCAGTACCAAACGCCTGCCCGACGGCACGCTTGTCAGCCCGCCGCTCGAAGATTTGGCACCGTTTTTGCCGCGGGAAGAACTGCAAGCGCAAATGTTTATCCCGCTGATGAACGAAGATTGATTGCTCGCACGAAAGGAGCATAAAAACCGTGAAAAAGATTACGCTACTCGATTGCACCCTGCGCGACGGCGGCTACGTCAACGACTGGAAATTCGGTGAAGCCGCCATCCGCGGTATCTGCAAAAAAATGGCACAGACCGGCGTGGAAATCTGCGAAGTGGGCTTTATCAAAGGCGACGTGTTCGACCCCGACCGCGCCGTGTTCCCCGATACCGCTTGCATCGCCGATTTAATCGCCCCGAAAGACGACAAAATGCTCTACGTCGGTATGGTGGATATGAGCGCGCCCGTCCCGCTTGACCGCATTGCGCCGTGTGACGGCTCGTCCATCGACGGCATCCGCGTCATTTTCAAAAAAGAAAAAATCGACGAGGGCTACAAGTACGTAAAATACGCCAAGGAGCAAGGCTACAAGACCTTTGTGCAGTTCGTCGGCACCGATATGTACTCCGACAAGGAGTTTATCGAGGGGATTGAGCGCTTTAACGAGTTGGAGCCGGACGCGATGTCCATTGTGGACAGTTTCGGTCTCATCAAGAAAAAGCAGTTCCTCCGCCTCGTCCATTTGGCGGACAACAATATGAAACCGGGTATCGCCCTCGGCTACCACTCCCACAACAACCTCCAACAGGCGTTCGGCAACTCGGAAGCGCTGGTCGAAATGAACTTGAACCGCGACGTGTGCATTGACGGTTGCGTGTTCGGTATGGGTCGCGGCGCGGGTAACTTAAACCTCGAACTGTTCGCCGAATATATGAACGAAAACTACGGCACGAGCTACCGCGTGGAGCCGATGCTCGAAATTATGGACGAATATCTGACCGATATTTACCACACGAAATTCTGGGGCTATTCCCTGCCCCTTTACCTCTCCGCCAGCCTCGGCTGCCACCCGAACTACGCCATTCATCTGGCGGAGCGCGGCACGTTGACCGTCAAAGCGTTTTCCGAACTGCTCAAATCCATTCCGGACAACGACAAGGCGCAGTTCAGCAAAGACAAAGCGGAGAAATACTACCGCGAATATATGGAGCATTTCCTCGACGACCGCGACGCGCTGTCGGCGCTCAGCGCCGCTCTGCTCGGCAAACACATTGTCGTGATTGCGCCCGGCAAGAGCATTGCGGAGCACGAAGCCGCCATCAAAGCGGAATTGCAACAGCCGAACACCGTGGTGATTGCCCTGAACTTCGACGGCGGGCAGTACAAAGCGGATTACATTTTCAGCAGCAATATGCGCCGTTTCGCCAAAATCCAAGACGGCACAACGGTGCCCTGCATCATCACCTCCAATATGAAAGAGGCGAAAAAAGCCGATTTCGTCGTCAATTTCAGCAGTTACGCCTCGGATAAGGCGGATATTATCGACAACTCCGGCGTGATGCTCCTGAAACTCCTGCAAGCCATCGGCGTGAAAGAAGCGACCGTGGCGGGGATGGACGGCTACTCTCCCGACAGCGGAAACGTGTATTTTGACAAAGCACTGGAATACGATTTCTCGAAACAAGCCGAAACGCGCAACCGTCTCATTGCCGGCGAACTGAATGACATCGAAAAAACGATGAAACTCCGCTTTATTACCCCGACCTATTACGAGCAAGCAAAGGAGGCACCGTGATGTCCCGTATCGTCACATTCGGCGAACTGATGCTTCGCCTGTCCCCCGAAAACGGCACGCGGCTGTTCCAAAACGACCGCCTTACCGCCACCTTCGGCGGTGCGGAAGCGAACGTCGCCGTCTGCCTTGCGAACTTCGGCGAGGAAGTCGCCTTTGTCACCAAACTGCCGGACAACCCGATAGGCAATGCCGCCCTGTCCGCGGTGCGCGCCTTTGGCGTGAATACCGCGTTTATCGCGCGCGGCGGCGAACGGCTCGGCGTGTATTTCATGGAAAAAGGCGCCTCCCGCCGACCGAGCGTGTGCGTCTATGACCGCGCGGGAAGCGCCATTGCCGAAGCGACCGCCGCCGATTTTGACTGGGATACCATTTTCGACGGCGCCGACTGGTTTCACTTCACCGGCATCACCGCCGCGTTGTCCGACACGACCGCGGCGCTGTGCAAAGCCGCGTGCAAAGCCGCCAAAGAGCGCGGCCTCACCGTCTCGTGCGACTTAAACTACCGCAAAAAGCTGTGGTCGAAAGAGAAAGCGCGTGCCGTGATGACCGACCTTTGCGCCTATGTGGACGTGTGTGTCGCCAACGAGGAAGATGCGAGCGACGTGTTCGGCATCACCGCGGCGGCAAGCACCATTGAGGACGGCAAACTGTCCAAAGAGGGCTACCGTGCCGTCGCCAAAGAATTGCGCGACCGCTTCGGGTTTTCCAAAGTGGCGATTACCCTGCGCTCCTCCTTTTCGGCGGACGATAACGACTGGGCGGCGCTGCTTTACGACGGCGAAAACTTCTGCTTTTCCAAGACCTATTCCCTGCACATCGTTGACCGCGTCGGCGGCGGCGACAGTTTCGGTGCGGGATTGATTTTTGCCCTGCGCCGCGGGGACGATACGCAAAACGCGGTGGAATTCGCCGTGGCGGCATCCGCGCTGAAACACTCCATTGAGGGCGATTTCAACCGCGTCTCCGTCCGCGAGGTGGAAGCGCTCCAAAACGGCGGCGGTTCCGGCCGTATCCAACGCTGAACTCTTGATTTTTCCATTTTTTGATAAAAGGAGGTGGCGGCTTTGACCGTCATTGTCACCGGTGCATCCGGCTTTTTAGGGCTCGCGACCTGCCGTCGCCTGTTGTCCGAAGGACACACCGTTTACGGCGTGCTCCAAACACAAAGCCAAAACGCCGGCAAACTCCCCGTGCACGAGCGCTTTTTCCCCGTGCGCTACGATTTGGGCGCGGACGACACGCCGTTTCGCGCCGCCGTGCCCCACGCCGACACCTTTATCCACTTCGCGTGGGCGGGCACCAAAGGCGACACGCGAAACGACCTCGACGTGCATTTTGCCAACGTCGACCACTCGTTAAAGCTGATGAAAACCGCCGCCGCGCTCGGCTGTAAGCGGTTTATTTTCGCCGGTTCCCAAGCGGAATACGGCATCCACTATGAAAAAATCACCGAGGATACTCCCTGCACGCCCGTCTCCGCCTACGGCAAAGCCAAACTCGCGTTCGGGTTGCAGGGCGCGGCACTTGCCCCCTCGCTCGACCTCGATTTTATCCACCTGCGCATTTTCAGCACCTACGGTGTGGGCGACCACCCGCACACGCTGATGTCCTCGTGCGTGCGCACCTTTTTGGCGGGCGAAACGATGCAGATGGGCGACTGCCTGCACACCTGGAACTTCTTGCATATCGACGACGAAGCCGCGCTGATTGCCAAAATGGCGGCGTTTGACGGCACACTGTCCGCCGAGGGCAACATCTTCAACGTGGCGAGCGACGACACCCGCCGCCTGAAAGATTTCGTGCTCGAAGCCTACGATTTGTGCGGAAAGCGCGGCGAATGTGCGTTCGGCGAGCCCAGCCCGAAACCGGAGGGCATCGTCCAACTGAACCCCTCGATTGACAAGGCAAAACGCCTGCTTAACTGGGCACCGCGCGTCTCTTTTGCCGTCGGCATTAAAGGAATGATTGCCGCCGAAACCGCGAAAACCCGCCCACCACGCTACCCCGCCGTACTGTTTGACTTGGACGGCACGCTCGTCGACACCGGCGAAGGCGTGATGAACAGCGCCAAACACGCTTGCCGCGCTCTCGGCTACCCCGAACCGCCGCAGGCGGAACTCGACAAAATTATCGGCCCGCCGCTCGGATACAGTTTTCCGCATTACCTCGGCGTAGCGGAACAAGATACCCTCGAAGCCATTCGGCTGTTTCGGGAGCGGTATTCCGTCAAAGGGTTGTTGGAATGTGCGATTTATCCCGCCATTGCGGAACTTCTCGCCACCTTAAAAGCCGCCGGTTGCCGCTTGTTTGTCGCCACTTGCAAACCCACGCTCTACTCCGAAACCATCCTCAAAAACCTCGGTATTTTGGATAAATTTGAATTGGTGGTCGGCAGTAACCTCGATAATACCCGCACCGAAAAGCCGGAAGTCATCGACTATCTGTGTAAAACCGCCGGCATCGACCCGAAACAGTGCGTGATGGTGGGCGACCGCTATTCCGACGTGCGCGGCGCGCACGCTTTCGCCATGGATGCAATCGGTGTCGCTTTCGGTTACGGAACCCGCGAGGAATTGGAAACGGAAGGTGCCGTCTTTGTTGCCGACACTCCCACCGACATCGAAAAATTTATTTTAGGCTAAAAAAGAGCGCCAAGGCCGGGATTTCATAAGGAATGTGTTGTTTCTCGCCTAAAAATTCCCGTCTGCATTGTTTAAAAAGCCCGTAATGCCCCAGCATTCCGCGGTTTTCCAACTTCCCAGAACGAAAATTTTTATTGGCTACGAAACCGCGAAGCGCCTTAAAACACAGATTTTGGATGAAGAACGCGAAAAACCGCCCCGACTATACTGACGTATAGCGGGGCGGTTTGACAATGTTCTGCGCCAAAATCTCGTGTTTTTAAGGAATACATTCCTTACGAACTCCCGGCCAA
>JAZRYM010000044.1:0-4671 GCA_045600765.1 Acutalibacteraceae bacterium
CGTCCCCTACGATGCGGTACCATCTCTCGGCGAGCGTGTAGGGGGCGGCGCCCTCGACGCCCCTCACAAAATGACATACCGTTTTATGGTTACGCACCGCAACTGGTCGTCAGTCGGTGCACCGCGTTTGTGCGCAACAAAAAAACGGGGCTTTGCCCCGCTTTTCGTTTCTTCTTACACCCGTTTGAGCACCTTGACGATTTCGCCCACGTACATCCGATGATAATCGGTGTCGCCGGGGTAGCAATTCGGAATGGTTTTGTCAAGGAAATTCTCCGGCTTAATGTCGTCCGTATACATTTTGCGGCAAACAAGCACCAGTTCCGCCTCGTCAAAATACGGTGCCGGCGCATCAAACAGCGGGGTCAAGCCCGCTTCCGCGATTTTGTCGCCGTCGCGGCCGGAAGTGGTGCCGCACAGTTTCAGTTCGCGGCGAAACCCGCTTCCGAAAAAGGAGAGGGAGTAGCAATCTTTGTCCTCCATAAACCCGAACGTATAGCGCGACGGGCGCACAAACGCAAAACTGACGTTCGCGTTCCACAGCACGCCGAGCCCGCCCCAACTGGCGGTCATCGTGTTGCACGCCGTGTGGTCGCCGGCGGTAATAAGCATCCACTCCGCACCGATGCGGCGAAACACGTTGTCGGTCAGTTCTTCAGGGGCAATTTCAATAAATTTGCTCATACCAAACACTCCTTATTACAAACGCCTTATAAATTCAGCAACATTCCCGCGATGTTGAAATACACGAGAAGGGACAGCGCATCCACAATCGTCGTAATAAACGGGCTCGCCATCACAGCGGGGTCAAGTCCCACTTTTTTCGCCAAAATCGGCAAGGTGCACCCGACGATTTTCGCAAAAAACACGGTGACAACCAACGTCAAACACACGACCGCCGCCACCATCGGGGTGACCGCGGCGTTGTGCAACAGCAGGTGGTCAACGAGCATCATTTTCAAGAAGTTGACCGCCGCAAGCGCCGCACCGCACAGCACGGCAACGCGGATTTCTTTCCAAATCACGGCGAAGGTGTCGCTCCACTCAATTTCGCCGAGGGACAACCCGCGGATGATGGTGACCGATGCCTGACTACCCGAGTTGCCGCCCGTATCCATCAACATCGGGATAAACGCGGTCAGCACCACCGAGGCGGCGAGCTTTTGTTCAAACCCGCTGATAATCATTCCGGTAAAGGTGGCGGAAATCATCAAAAACAGCAACCACGGAATACGCTTGCGCCACGTTTCCAACACGCCGGTACGCATATACGGCTTGTCGGTCGGGACGATAGCCGCCATTTTTTCGATATCTTCCGTGTTTTCTTCCTGGATAACGTCCATCGCGTCGTCGAACGTGATAATCCCGACAAGGCGGTGTTCTTTATCCACCACCGGCAGGGCGAGCATATCGTACTTGGCGAATTGCTGGGCAACGACCTCTTTATCCTCCATCGTGTCCACGAAAATCACGTTGGTGTCCATAATATCGGTGAGCACCGCGTCTTTCGGGGAGAGCAACAGGTCTTTCACCGTCACGATGCCGAGCAATTTGCGGTCTTTTCCCATGACGTAGCAGGTGTAAATCGTCTCTTTGTCCACACCGGTTTTGCGGATGTGGTCAAATGCCGCCGCTACCGTCATATGCTCTTTTAAGTCAATATATTCCGTGGTCATCAGACTGCCTGCGCTGTCGGACGGGTATTTCAAGATGTCGTTAATCGTTTGGCGCATCGCAGGGTCGGTGTATTTGAGGATGCGGCGCACGACGTTGGCGGGCATTTCTTCAATCAAGTCCACCGCGTCGTCCACGTACAATTCGTCCATCACGGCGGAAATCTCACTTCCCGAAAACGCGCGAATTAAATCTTCCTGCACGTCGCCGTCCACTTCCACGAACGTCTCCGCCGCGAGTTCTTTGGGGAGCAAGCGGAAGAACAAGAGCCGTTGCTCCTCTTTTTCCATATCTTCCATCAGCGCACCGATATCGGCGGGGTTCATCTCCACAACCAAACTGCGCAACATGGAAAACCGCCGTTCTTCCAGCAGATTTTCCACTTGTTCCAACACATTCCGTTCTTCCACGAAAAACCCCTCCTCTCGGGCAAAATCGGCAACAAAAAATCCCTTTACCGCCCGAACGCGGCAAAGGGAAACCCCAAAACCTCCGCCGCGAAAAGACGCGGCAAAGTCGCCACCGTTCGAGTTTTGGCTTCGCAGGGCGCGGCGGTTTTACGCCGTTGAAATTGCATTAAGATATGCCTTGTGTTCGACATATCCTGCTCACCATCGCATAGTGTCTCCACTATTTTGCGGCAGCAATCCATATCCCCGTGGTAGCCTCACCTACCGGGCATTTTCTGTTGTAGCACTCTCGTGCCTTACTACAATACTCTTTTTCACCGCGTTTGTCAATAGTTTTTTTGCCGGAAAATTCGGTTGCATAAAAATAAAATTCTTTACAACTTTTCCCGCATGTGCTATACTGTGGTTGCAACACAAGTGCATAAACCGTCTTTTGGAGAAGTGTTTTTATTTTGGTAAAAACGCCTCTCTATTTCGGCATTTTCTCCTTTGGACGGTGTCGTACTTGTGTTGCAGCAATCGGAGTTGTGCGTTTTTCGGTGCGTGGCTTCGGCTGCGCACTTTTTTATTTTGGAGGAAATGAGGATGGAAAACGAAAAGAAACGGACGGGTTACCCGTCTATAGACAAACCGTGGTTGAAATATTACACCGAGGAGGCGATTAATGCGCCGCTTCCGGATTGTACCGTTTATGAGACGATTTACAACAATAATAAGGAGTATCCTAACGACATCGCTTTGATGTATTTCGGCAAAAAAATTTCCTACAAAGTGTTGTTCGAGCAAATCGACAAGACGGCAAAAGCATTTACCGCTTTGGGTGTCAAATGCGGCGACAATGTTGCCCTCTGTATGCCTGCTATTCCCGAAACGATTTATACCGTTTTGGCATTAAACAAAATCGGCGCAAACGCCAATATGCTCAACCCCACCTTTACCGCCGAACAGTTGACCGACCGTATCAACGATACGGGAGCAAATGTGCTTGTCGTTATCAATGAACTGTATAAACTTTTAGAAACCGTCATTCCGAATACGAGCATAAAAACCGTGGTAGCGTGTCCGGCGGTAAACAGTCTCGGTGCATTTGTAAAAATTGCGAAAAAGGTTAAGCCCATTCCTAACACAGTTGTATGGAATGATTTTATTAAAAACGGCATAGCTGCAACAATTACTATCCCGCCTTACGAAACGAATAGTCCTGCGATTATGGTCTATTCCTCCGGAACAACGGGTGCTTCAAAAGGGATTCAGTTGACGAACACCGGAATCAATGCGGCTATTGTTGAATGTGGACCATATACATACGGATTCAAAAGAAAAGAACGATACTTTTTGCAAATCCCGGTTTGGTTTTCTACCGGAATCATTACAACCGGTCTTGCACCGCTTCGTTACGGCGTTGGATTGATTCTTGAACCTATATATGACTTTGAACTTTTCGACAAAGATATTGTCAAATATAAACCAAACTATATGATTACTGCCACGGGGTTGGTAAATCATATGATGAAAAAACCGGAATTATCAAGTTCTGCAAAACACTTTAAGTGCCTTGCCATAGGCGGCGAAGGTATTACAGAAAATGCCGAAAAGAAAATAAATGAATGGTTAAATCAAAATGGAAATCCGTTAAATCTACGCAAAGGGTACGGTATGTGCGAATGTTGCGGAGCCGTAACAAATACCGAATTGAATTGCAATCCATTATCTTGTTCGGGAATCCCGACACCTCATGTCACGGTTTCGGCGTTTGATTTGGAAACGGGAAACGAACTGAAATACGGTGAGCGAGGCGAAATCCGCGTTCTGTCACCCTGCCGGATGTCCGGTTATTATAAAAAGCCGGAAGAAACCGAAAAATATTTTCATACAGACGAAAAAGGAAATGTGTGGGCTTGCACCGGAGATATGGGGTACGTTACGGAAGACGGCTGTGTGTATGTGAGCGGAAGAATCAACGATTCTTACATAAACGAGAAAAACGAGACGGTGTATTTGTTTGACATTGAAAGAGCCGTTCTGGATATTCCGCAGGTCCGACAGTGCAAGGCGATAGCTTCTGTTATTGACGGGAAAACCGTTCACGTCTGCCATACTGTATTGGATGCAAAGGCAAATAAAACCGATGTTGTCGGCAAAGTTGCCGCCCATTGCGCCGAAAAATTGCCCGAAAATTATCAGCCGCAACTTTACAAATTTTATGATGATGTTTTGCCGGTCTCACCAAGCGGAAAATTGGATATTCTCAATATGAAAAAAGATATTGAAAATCTTTATGATTGGCAAGCAGAAAACGCATAAGAGAACAGCCCCTCACGGTCGTGAGGGTCTGTTTTTTGTGGTTGCGTACCCGTCGCGCGCCGAGTCGCACCCGCACACCCGCGCGAACAAAACCGCGTGGCGGTTTTCCGTTTTTGCGAAAACGGGCGGGCGTTGCCCGCGTTCGCGCGGGGTGGGGGTGCGGCTCGGCAACGGGTTTTGCGCGATGAGAGAGGGTGCGGGATTCCGCAAAAGGGACGTCGAGGGCGCCGTCCCCTACGATGCGGTACCATCTCTCGGCGAGCGTGTAGGGGGCGGCGCCCTC
>JAZRYM010000045.1:0-4829 GCA_045600765.1 Acutalibacteraceae bacterium
CGACGGGGTCGGGACGTTGTTCGACGGCGCGAACGGGTTTTGGTTTTGTTCCATTTTCATTTCCTCCTCAAAATTCATAAAAAGTAATGTTTAACGGAAACATTCCCACACGGCGCGGAAACGCTCCCATAAAAACCGCAGTAAAGTATGCTCGTCATGCACATAGGGCGCGGCATCGGGGAAAACGGTCGCCATTTTCCACAGATAAAACACCGTACACGCGCAAAAGCAGGCGATAGCGGTGACTATCGCGGCAGTTTTGAGCGCGCGGCGGCGCGTGATATAGGCGACAAGCAAAAACACGATACACGCGAGGGTGGGGAACAACATCGGCTGAAACGCCCACGCACCCGCGAAGTCGAAGTGCAGCAGTTTCCACAGCGCGCGGGTCATACCGCAAAAGGGGCAAGGAATACCGAACAGTATCCGAAACCCGCACGACGTACCGAACAGCAGGCACATCAAAGCCCACAGCACGAAGGCGAGGGCAACCCCTTTCCACCACGGGTGGACGGCGAGAAATTGCCGCAAGCGTTCTTTGGTCATACGTTAAAGCGGAAGAGCACCACGTCGCCGTCTTGCATAACGTATTCTTTGCCCTCGGAGCGGACGAGTCCTTTCTCTTTCGCGGCGGCGAGCGAGCCGCACGCCATTAAATCGGTGTAGGACACCACCTCGGCGCGGATAAACCCGCGTTCAAAGTCGGTATGGATTTTACCGGCGGCTTGCGGCGCTTTGGTACCGTTTGTAATCGTCCACGCGCGCACTTCCGGCTGACCGGCGGTCAGGTAGGAGATAAGCCCAAGCAGGCGATAACTGGCGCGGATGAGGCGGTCGAGACCGGAACTGTCAAGCCCGAGTTCGGAGAGGAACAGTTGTTTTTCGTCCTCCTCCATACCGGAGACCTCTTCTTCGAGCGCGGCGCAAATGGGAAGCACCTCGGCGGAATCGCCCGCAATCTCGCACACGCGGTTGACGAGGGCGTTATTTTCAATGCCGTTTGTAAACGCGGCTTCGTCCACGTTGGCGGCGTAAATCACCGGCTTGCTCGTGAGCAACGACACGGTGCGCAAAATCGCTTCCTCGTCCTCGCTCATCTCCACCGAGCGGGCGGGTTTGCCCGCTTCCAACGCGGTTTTTACGCGCTTATACAAATCCAGTTCCTTTTGGAGCGATTTGTCGCCTTTGAGCGCTTTCACGGTGCGGTCAATGCGGCGGTCGAGCGTCTCCATATCGGCAAAAATCAGTTCCAAATCAATCGTTTCGATGTCGCGCGCGGGGTCAACGCTTCCGTCCACGTGCACGATGTCGTCGTTTTCAAAACAACGCACGACGTGCACAATCGCGTCCACCTCGCGGATGTTGGCGAGGAATTTGTTGCCGAGCCCCTCGCCGCGGCTGGCACCTTTCACAAGCCCCGCGATGTCCACAAATTCGATGACAGCGGGAGTGACTTTGACGGGGTTATACAGTTCTTCGAGCCGTTTTAACCGCTCGTCCGGCACCGCCACCACGCCGACGTTCGGCTCAATGGTGCAAAACGGGTAGTTGGCGCTTTGCGCGCCCGCATTTGTGATGGCATTAAACAAGGTGGATTTGCCGACGTTCGGCAATCCGACAATTCCGAGTTTCACAAAAAGACCTCCTCAAAAACGGGTTATTCCGCGGCGGTGTCGTTCGCACCGCAACATTTTTTGTATTTTTTGCCGCTTCCGCACGGGCACGGGTCATTGCGCCCGATTTGCTGTTTGGCGGATTTCCGCACCGGCTGTTTTTTCACCGTTCCGTCGTCCGACGTGGCGGTGGGTTTCATCACCTGTTCGCGCTTCGGCTCATTCTCGCGGGAGCGCAGTTCCACCGTCAGCATCACGCGCGCCGTCTCCTCGCGGATAGCGGCGACCATCTCGTCGAACATATCAAAGCCCTCGATACGGTACATTACGACGGGGTCGTGCTGACCGTAAGCGCGCAGATAGATGCCGTTACGCAGTTCGTCCATATTGTCGATGTGGTCCATCCAATGGTTATCGACGGTACGCAGCAAAATGACGTTTTCGAGCTCGCGCATCACTTTGTCGCCGTAGCGCGCCTCTTTATCCTCATAAATCTTGTAGGCGCGTTCGGTCAAGGTGGCACAGATGTCGGCGGGCTCGGTGTCTTCCAGTTGTTGCGCGGTATACTGGAAGTCGTTGTCGCCCGCAAGCCACCCGCGATAGTATTCGCGCAAAGCGGTGAGGTTCCAGTCGTCGTGCGGCACGTTGTCGGGCGCAAACTGCGCGACGGTGCCCTCAATCGACTCCTCAATCATCTTGATAATGGAGTCGCGGACACTCTCGCCCATGAGCACCTGGTCACGTTGCGAATAGATAATCTCGCGCTGTTTGTTCATCACGTCGTCGTATTGGAGCACGTTTTTACGGATGCCGAAGTTGCGTTCCTCCACCCGTTTTTGCGCGTTTTCAATCGCGTTCGAGAGGATTTTATTCTCCATCGGCACGTCTTCGGGCACGTTCAGCGTGTCCATAATGGTATACATCCGCTCGCCGCCGAACAGACGCATCAAATCGTCCTCCATCGAGAGGAAGAACTGCGATGCACCGGGGTCGCCCTGACGACCCGAACGGCCGCGCAACTGGTTGTCGATACGGCGGGATTCGTGCCGCTCGGTACCGAGGATGAACAAGCCGCCCGCCTGCCGCACTTTTTCCGCTTCCGGCTCGATTTCCTCTTTGTATTTCGCTTCGAGGTTGCGGAATGTCTCGCGCGCCGCCAAAATTTCCTCGTCGGTGGTGTCGCCGTAGTTGGTGGACTCCACGATGAGTTCTTCGGACAGTCCCATCCGGCGCATTTCCGACGTGGCGAGGAATTCGGCGTTACCGCCGAGCTTGATATCGGTACCGCGGCCCGCCATATTGGTGGCGATGGTGACGGCGCCGAAATGACCCGCCTGCGCGACGATTTCCGCTTCGCGCTCGTGCTGTTTCGCGTTCAACACCTCGTGTTTGATACCGCGTCGGGACAGCATTTTCGACAGCAATTCGGATTTTTCAATAGACACCGTACCGACCAGCACCGGTTGCCCTTTTTCGTTGCAGGCGGCAATTTGGTCGATAACGGCGTTGAATTTCGCCTGTTCGGTTTTGTAGATAGAGTCGGGTAAATCGGCGCGGATAACCGGCTTGTTCGTGGGAATTTCCACCACGTCCAAATGATAAATTTGGTCAAACTCGGTCGCTTCGGTCTGCGCCGTACCGGTCATACCGGACAGTTTTTTGTAAAGGCGGAAATAGTTTTGGAAGGTGATGGTCGCAAGGGTGCGCGATTCGCGCATCACTTCCACGTGCTCTTTCGCCTCAATGGCTTGGTGCAAGCCCTCGTTGTAGCGACGGCCGAGCATAAGGCGCCCGGTAAACTCGTCCACAATGATGACCTCGTTGTCTTTCACCACATAGTCCACATCGCGTTTCATCACGCCGCGGGCTTTAATCGCCTGGTTGACGTGGTGGAGCAGGGTGGTGTTTTCCGGGTCCATCAGGTTTTCGACCCCGAAATACCGCTCCGCCTTGTGCACACCGTCCTGCGTGAGGGTGGCGGTTTTGGCTTTTTCGTCCACGATGTAGTCGCCGTCCAGAACGTCTTGGTCTTCCTTGTCGTTCATCTCTTTGACTTTAATCAGTTTGAGCGTTTGGGCGAAACTGTCCGCGCGGGTATACAAATCGGACGATTTGTCCCCTTGACCGGAGATGATAAGCGGTGTGCGTGCCTCGTCAATCAAAATGGAGTCCACCTCGTCCACAATAGCGAACGCGTGGCCGCGTTGCACCTTGTCTTCGGCGTACACCACCATATTGTCGCGCAGGTAGTCAAACCCGAACTCGTTGTTCGTGCCGTAAGTGATGTCGGCGGCATAAGCGGCGCGGCGCTCGTTTTTGTCCATATCGTGGACGATAAGCCCGACCGACAACCCGAGATAGCGGAACACTTTGCCCATCCACTCGCTGTCGCGGCGCGCCAAATATTCGTTGACGGTGACGACGTGTACGCCCTCGCCCGTCAAGGCGTTCAGGTAGGCGGGCAACAGCAACGTCTGCGTTTTGCCCTCACCGGTTTTCATCTCGGCGATACGCCCGCCATGGAGCACAATACCACCTAAAATCTGCACGGGAAAGTGCGGTGTGCCGAGCACGCGGTCGGTTGCTTCGCGGCAGGCGGCAAACGCTTCCGGTAAAATGTCGTCAAGCGTTTCGCCGGCGGCAAGCCGCGCACGGAATTTTTCCGTTTGCGCTTTCAACGTGTCCTCGTCCATCGCTTTATAGGTCGATTCCAGCGCCAGCACCTTGTCGCAAAGAGGCTGAATACGCTTGATTTCCCGTTTGGAATAATCGCCGAACAGGGCGCTTAAAAGTCCCATAATTTTCATCCTTTCAAGAGTGGGAATGCCATACAGATAACAGTATAACATACTTTTTTCCCGTTTTCCATAGATTTTTGCAAAAAACGCCCGTTGCACCTGCGGTTTTTTTGTGGTATGATGTTTTAGGACGAAAAAGTGGCGGTGAGGAAGAATAAGAGTCTATCCTCTCGGCTCCCTCTGACGAGGGAGCTGTCGAGCGGAGCGAGACTGAGGGAGAGAAAAGCCGCAATATTCACCAGATTTCGTCTCTCCCTCCGCCACGGCTTACGCCGTGCCACGGCAGATTGTCAAGCAAGTGCAACACTTTTTCCAAAGAAAATTTCAATAGGGGTTTTCCAATTCAAAGTTTTGCGTGGACGATTGTTGAGAAGATCCACAACAAAATCAACGTCATCTTGCGTGATGCTATGAAAAT
>JAZRYM010000046.1:0-7424 GCA_045600765.1 Acutalibacteraceae bacterium
TGCTTGATGCTTCCCGAATCGGGCGCGCTTCCCGGCGAGGGCGATATCAAACTCGCCCAAGTTGCCGCCGGATTCCTCGGAAAACAAATGGAAGAGTAAACAAAAAAGCGCCTTGAAACAGCCGTTTCAAGGCGCTTTTGCACGCGGTTATTCTTCGCCGCTGAGGTCCGCAAGCGCGGCATCTACCGCATCCCACGTTTCGTCGTTTTCGATGGGTAACAGATTTGTGTCGCCGTTTTCGCGCGGTTCGCCGAGCACCGAGGCAAACACCTGTAAACAACCGTCCTCGTCCTCGGTGTTGTCGGTATAGGCGATGACCTCGCCCTCGTCGCAGGAAAAGGAGAACAAAATCTCGCATTCGTGCACGTTGCCGTCCTCATCGGTTAGGGTAAACGCGCCGTTTTCGGCGAGTTCTTCCGGTTTTCCGCTCATTTTTCCACATCCTTTTCGGGTTTCGGTGCGGCTTTGCGCTCGGCTTTACGGATAAGTTTAGAGGCTTCTTTCGCCGTGTCTTCCTCAAACACATCGCGCTTGACAATTTCGGATTTCAACAATTTTTCTAACATATCCAAGTCGATTTTGATGTCCGGGAACAATTTTTTGAATTTACGGCGAAGAGAGCCGAGAATATCTTCGCTTACAAGGAGTTGCCCCACTACATAGCGGTTAAACACCTGCTTTTTCTCGTAAACCGAATCCAATCCCGCCGGAACACCTTTAATGAAAGATTCGATACACAGCGGATACAACATCTCAAAAGATTCCGGACGACGCGCCGACAAATCCAACAAATTAAACTCATAAATCAGTTGTTTGTCAATCGGTTGCGTGAACGTGATTTTATAAATTTTCCAGTCTTTGGCGTTGGTCAGCACGACCCATTCGGTGCCGGATTCCGCCGCATAGTTGGTGGCTTGACGGATGTGGTCTTCTTTAAGGTCAATGCCTACTGCTTTGCACTCGATAAGCAACGGCACCCGCGAACCTAATTTAATTGCCAAATCACAAAATGTTTTACGAATGGCGTATTCCGAGGTAAGGTTTTCGTATTTGTCAAAACCCAACACATCGCATAAAATATCTGTGATAATGGTGACGGTGTCGCTTTCGTTGACGTCGTCTTCCAGCGCTTTGGTGACAATGTTTTGATATCGTTTCAGTTTTTTGGTGATACGGTCTTTGGTTTTTGCGTTGACAGGCATTTTCATTCCCCTTTCCAAACTTTTCAATTTACCAAATTATAGCATAGTTTTCGGTGGTGGTCAACCGTTATTTTTGCGCTTCTCACGCGCCGAGCCGCACCCGCACACCCGCGCGAACAAAACCGCGTGGCGGTTTTCCGTTTTTGTGAAAACGGGCGGGCGTTGCCCGCGTTCGCGCGGGGTAGGGGTGCGGCCCGGCAACGGGGTTTTGCGCGATGAGGGCGGGGAGAGCGCAAGCCTCCCTTGTGTAAAGGGAGGTGCCGAAGCGTTAGCGAGGCGGAGGGATTGTCGGTTGAATCTTTGAAACAACCCCTCAGTCGGCTTCGCCGACAGCTCCCCTTACACAGGGGAGCCTTGCGGTTGGCGCGCAAGTCGGTGCGGAATCCCACGGCGGCAGGACCAAGGCCCTGCCCTACAACGCACGCCGTCGGTGGGGTGCAAAAACCCACAGTGGACCGTCGAGGACGCCGGTCCCTACACCGCGTTTGTGCGTAGCCGCAAATATCATCAAAAGCCCATAAAGGGACGTCGAGGCTAACGGAGCCGAGCGCCGCCGGTGGTGGGTTGCGGTTTATTGTGGGCGGGTTGTGGGATTACTTATCGCGGGCAGGCGGGGCATTACTTGTCGTGGGCGGTTGTGGTAAAGTCTCACGGCTGCGCTTTTACACAAGAGAAATAAAAAAATCCCAACCCGAGAGGGTTGGGATTTTTGTGTCGGAAGGGAAATCTTATTTGATTTCGGCTTTCGCGCCGGCTTCTTCGAGTTTCGCTTTGAGAGCCTCGGCTTCCTCTTTCGGAGCGCCTTCTTTGATGGCTTTCGGAGCGGCTTCGACGAGCTCTTTGGCTTCTTTGAGGCCAAGGCCGGTCGCTTCGCGGACGGCTTTGATGACCGCGATTTTGTTGGCGCCGGCTTCGGTCAGCACAACGTCAAACTCAGTTTTCTCAGCAGCGGCTTCGCCACCGGCAGCAGCGCCACCGGCCACAACGGCCACCGGAGCAGCGGCGGAAACGCCGAACTCCTCTTCAATCGCTTTCACGAGTTCGTTCAGTTCCAGAACGGTCATTTCTTTGATTTCGTCAATCATTTTGGTGATTTTCTCAGACATTTTTCTTACCTCCATAAAGTAATTTTTTCATTGAATAGTGAAGCATTACGCTTCGGCGGGAGCGGCTTCTTCGCCACCACCCTGTTTCTCGGCAACGGCGTTAATCGCACGCGCCAAGCCGGCAATCGTGGCATTGAGGCCACCTGCCAACATCGCCAAAAGGGTCTCTTTCGGCGGGACACTTGCCAGCGCTTTCACCTCATCCGGGGAAATCACTTTTCCACCGAAGAAACCGGCTTTCACGGAGAAGGTTTCGCTCTTCTCGGCGAAGTCGCACAGCACTTTGGCGGCGGCAAGTTCGTCATTCTCGCTGGTAGCGAGAGCGGTGGCACCTTCGAGAACATCTTTCAGTTCCGAAAGACCCGCCGCATCCGCAGCGCGGCCGAGCATGGTGTTTTTGACCACCGCGTACTCGACACCCGCTTCACGCAGGGAACGACGCAGGGCGGTATCGTCCGCCACGGAGATTCCTTTGTAATCGACCACCACACCGGCGGCGGATTTTTGCAGTTTCTCCGAAAGAGCGGCGACGAGCGCCTGTTTTTCTTGCAGGACAGATTCGTTAGGCATTCAGGTTTCACCTCCGACAAAAATGTGTTTGCCGTTTTTCCGAAACTTTCGAAAAGAAAGCCCTCTCCGTTTTCACAGAGAGGGCGCAATCAGACCAAATCAAACGCAAAGGCGTTTTCGGTTGATGCTTTTCACCCTCGGCAGGCGGGAATTCCCATTATACGCAACGCGCACCTGCTGTCTGTGGAAGAACAGCAATTGTATCTTACCATATCCTTTCGGATATTGCAAGCATTTTTTATTCGCTGATTTTCAGCGGGTTGACGCGGACACCGGGGCCCATGGTGGAAGAAACCACGCAGGAGCGGATGTACTGGCCTTTGGACGCCGCCGGTTTCGCGCGCACGATAGCGCTGAGCAGGGCGTCGAAGTTTTCTTGCAGTTTCTCTGCGCCGAAGGACACTTTGCCAATCGGGCAGTGGATGATGTTGGTTTTGTCGAGACGATACTCGATTTTACCGGCTTTCGCATCGTTGACGGCTTTCGCCACGTCCGGGGTCACGGTGCCGGCTTTCGGGTTCGGCATCAGGCCGCGCGGGCCAAGCACTTTACCGAGACGGCCGACAACGCCCATCATATCGGGCGAAGCGATGACCACGTCGAAATCCATCCAACCGCCGTTGATTTTGGCAACGAGGTCGTCGGTACCGACAAAATCCGCACCCGCATCGAGAGCGGCTTGTTGTTTATCCTCTTTGCAGAAGACGAGCACGCGCACGTCTTTACCGGTGCCGTTCGGCAGAACGACCGCACCGCGCACCTGCTGGTCAGCGTGGCGGCTGTCCACGCCGAGGCGGACGTGCACTTCGACGGTTTCGTCGAATTTTGCTTTACCGGTTTTCACCGTGAGATCCAACGCTTCCGGAATGTCATAAAGCGTCTGACGATCGAACAGCTTTTGGCTGTCCGTATATTTTTTACCGTGTTTCATTATAAGGTTCCTCCCTAAGATTACCTACCCGCAAAAGGGGTGGCTTGGTGGTATATCGGAATGCTGAGGATTTCCTCCCACCCGAATCGGTCAATATTACGCGACAATCGTTGTCATCAGTCGACGACGGTGATACCCATACTGCGGGCGGTACCGGCAATCATGCTCATCGCGGTGTCGATGTTCGCAGCGTTGAGGTCGGGCATCTTGGTTTCCGCGATTTTGCGGATTTGTTCTTTGGTGATTTGCGCCACTTTGTTTTTGTTCGGTTCACCGGACGCCTTGTCGATGTTGCACGCCTTTTTAATCAGGACGGCCGCCGGCGGGGTTTTGGTGATGAACGTGAACGAGTGGTCGGCATACACCGTGATGACGACGGGGATAATCATCCCGATGTCGTTCTTCGTGCGCTCGTTGAATTCTTTGGTGAACGCCATGATGTTGACACCGTGCTGACCGAGAGCCGGGCCAACCGGGGGAGCCGGCGTTGCTTTGCCGGCGGGGATTTGAAGTTTGATGTAACCGATAACTTTCTGAGCCATTTTTAGCACCTCCAAAATTCGTGGTGGATGACGGAACGCCGTCGCAACCTTGCGCGGTGCCCCTCCCACAGCCGGAAGAGTGTCCGGCGCACAGTTCCACACAGTCGGTTTACTGTGTTTTGCTTACGTTTAGTCCATAAGTTCCGCCTGGTCGGGTTCGAGTTCCACCGGGGTTTCCCGACCGAACATCGAAACGGTCACGCGGACTTTGCTTTTTTCCAGGTCGATTTCTTCCACCTTGCCGGTGAAGCCTTCGAGCGGGCCATCCACGATACGGACCATATCGCCGACGGCGTAGTTGATAACGACCTCGCGTTTTTCCACGCCGAGGCGGGCGATTTCTTCTTCGGTCAGCGGAACGGGTTTTCCGTTCGGACCGACGAAACCGGTACAGCCACGGGTGTTACGCACGACGAACCAAGAGTCGTCGGTCATCACCATTTTGACGAGCACGTAACCCGGGAAGAGTTTGCGCTCTGTTTCTTTGCGCTGGTTGTCTTTCATCTCGACGACCGTTTCGGTGGGGACGCGGACTTCGTGAATCCAGTCCTGCAACTTACGGTTTTCGACGATGGTTTCCAGGTTGGTAGCCACTTTGTTTTCGTAGCCGGAGTAGGTATGCACTACATACCATTTTGCTTCTTCCGCCATGCTACCCCTCCTTACAAGGACAGCAGCAGGTTGATTAAAGCATCCAACCCGAAGTCAATCACGCAGACGATGGCGCCGATGATGGCGCACATGGCGATGGTCGCCCAAGTGTTGTTCCACAAGGAAGACCAGGTCGGCCAAGTGATTTTCTTGAACTCGCCCTTCAACTCTTTCAGATAGCGCTTAAAGCCGCTTTCTTTCTTGACTTTCTTCGCTTTGGCAGGAGTGGCGGGCGTCTTTTTTTCAGCCACGGGAACTCCTCCTTACTTCGTCTCCCTGTGAAGGGTGTGTTTGCGACAGAACCGGCAATATTTGTTCATTTCCAGTCTGTCCGGATCGTTTTGCTTGTTTTTCATCGTGTTGTAGTTGCGCTGCTTGCATTCGGTGCAAGCCAAAGTGATTTTCACTCGCATAGTAACGGCACCTCCTTAATAGCCTCCCTCGTAAAAACAACGCGGGGAATGCGAAAAAATCGCACAAAAAATAAACCTCCGCAAAAACGAGGTATAGTCACTATATCACACCTTTTTCCATTCGTCAACACTTTTTTTCAAAAATGCGGGAGATTTTTTTCTCTTTATATTTAATTACCTATTTATAAGCGTGCGCGCGCGTTTATAAATTTATAAAAAAAACGAAAAAAATATAAAAAATAGTGGAAATTTGAAAAAAGGTATGATATACTGCAAAAGATACACTTAGAAAACGTAAAAATTTATTTTTAGGAGGATGCACCCATGGCACACAAGTACGTGTATTTGTTCAGCGAGGGCAACGCGACGATGCGCGAATTGCTGGGCGGAAAAGGAGCCAACTTGGCGGAGATGACCAACATCGGTCTTCCCGTACCGCAGGGTTTTACCATCTCTACCGAGGCCTGCACCCAATACTATGAGGACGGTCGCCAAATCAACGACGAGATTATGGCGCAAATTATGGAGCACATCGCAAAGATGGAAGCCATTACCGGCAAAAAGTTCGGCGACAAAGAGAACCCGCTTCTCGTCTCCGTTCGTTCGGGCGCGCGCGCGTCGATGCCCGGTATGATGGACACCATTTTGAACCTCGGTCTGAACGAGGACGTGGTGAACGTGCTTGCCGAACGGTCGAACAATCCCCGCTGGGCGTGGGACTGCTACCGTCGGTTTATTCAGATGTATTCCGACGTCGTGATGGAAGTCGGCAAGAAATATTTTGAACAACTCATCGACGAGCTGAAAGCGGAAAAAGGTGTGACGCAGGACGTGGAGCTGGATGCGAACGACCTGAAAGCGCTTGCTAATGCGTTCAAAGCGGAGTACAAAGCCAAAATCGGCGAAGAGTTCCCGACTGACCCGAAAGAACAGTTGATGGGCGCGGTGAAAGCGGTGTTCCGCTCGTGGGACAACCCGCGTGCCAACGTGTATCGCCGCGACAACGACATCCCCTATTCGTGGGGTACCGCCGTCAACGTGCAGATGATGGCGTTCGGCAATATGGGCGACGATTGCGGCACCGGTGTGGCGTTTACCCGCGACCCGGCGACCGGCGAAAAGAAATTGATGGGCGAGTTCTTGACCAACGCGCAGGGCGAAGACGTGGTTGCCGGCGTGCGTACACCGATGCCCATTTCCGAGATGGCGGACAAGTTCCCCGAGGCGTATGCCGAGTTTGTCAACGTGTGCGCTTTGCTCGAAGACCACTACCGCGATATGCAGGATATGGAATTCACCGTGGAGCACGGCAAACTGTTTATGCTCCAATGCCGCAACGGCAAACGCACCGCGCAGGCGGCGCTTAAAATCGCCTGCGACCTCGTGGACGAGGGGATGATTTCCGAAAAACAGGCGGTCGCGATGATTGACCCGCGCAACCTCGACACCCTCTTGCACCCGCAGTTTGACCAAAAAATTCTGAAAGCCACCACCCCGATTGGCAAAGGCCTCGGCGCGTCGCCCGGCGCGGCGTGCGGCAAAGTGGTGTTTACCGCTGACGATGCCGAAGCGTGGAACAACCGCGGTGAAGCGGTGCTTTTGGTGCGCCTTGAAACCTCGCCGGAAGATATTACCGGTATGAAAGCGGCGCAGGGCATCTTGACGGTGCGCGGCGGTATGACGTCCCACGCGGCGGTGGTTGCTCGCGGGATGGGTAAATGCTGTGTCTCCGGTTGCGGCGACATTGAAATGCATGAAGACGAGAAATATTTTGTGCTCGCGGGCAAAACTTTCCGCGAGGGCGATTTTCTCTCCATTGACGGTTCGACCGGCAACATCTACGACGGCGTGATTCCGACGGTGGAAGCCACCAACGCGGGTGAATTCGGTCGTATTATGGGCTTTGCGGATTCGTTCCGCCGCCTGAAAGTGCGCACCAACGCCGACACCCCGACCGACGCCGCCAAAGCGGTGGAACTGGGTGCGGAGGGCATCGGCCTTTGCCGCAC
>JAZRYM010000047.1:0-33263 GCA_045600765.1 Acutalibacteraceae bacterium
TTGTTGTCGTTCATTTGCTGAATGACCTCCTTTTGATGTGTTCTTGCAGTTGCCAGACCGCAAGGCTATTCTACATCAAAAGGAGTTCTTTTGTCATTACCATAGGTGTAACCTTTTTGGAACCCCCGGCACAGCCGGGGGTTTTCGGTTACAAAATCACATGAAAAAAGACGATTGCGAAAGCAATCGTCTTTTTTCAACGATGTGTTCCACTGCGTGGAACGTGATGTGCTTATCAGCGTGATATACGCCTACGGCGTGTGATGTGCGCGGCGGCGCGTGGGTGGAACACATCCCATCACTTTTGCCGAAGGCAAAAATGAAAAATACCACCCTCTTTCCGACTCCTTAAAAAATTGTATTGAAAAGTGAAAAAAGAGGTGTTATACTATATAATCGGAGAGAAATGCAAAACGAGACATTCGGAAAGGGTGTGGGTCAAGTGTTAGGAGACAACATTCGCAAATATCGAAAAGCCAATAAACTGTCCCAAAAAAGTCTTGCCCAGAAATTGAATGTGACCCCGCAAATCGTTTCGCTTTGGGAAAGAGGGGCATTACAACCGACCCCTGGCACCCTGGATACCCTTTCGGAATTGTTCCATGTTTCGATGGAAATGCTGCTCGAAAACGAAAATTCCGCCGAGAACAGCGATATGGACTTTATTCCGGTGGCGGAAAAACCGCTTGCCGGTTACGGAAAAGGGACATCGGCGGGCGAACCCCATAATATGGACTTTATTCCGGTGGCGGAGAAACCGCTCGCCGGTTACGGAAACGGAAAGCCGACGGACGAAAATGCCGAGGAAGACCGTAATATGGATTTTATTCCGGTGACGGAGGAGTCTTTGAAAAGAAGAAAATTGCCCGTTACGTGGACGATGATTTTGACCCTTTTGGCGGTGGTTTTGGCGCTGGTTGCCTTTTTCGTAATGCGTGCCGTCAACGCGCCGAAACAAGTGCCGGAAAGTCCCGCTCATCCCACGGTCACCAAAACGCAGACGGTGACCGCTACCGAAACGAAAGCGGAGACAAAAACAACAAAAGCGGAAAAACCGGATGCGACTACCAAAAAAGCGAAGAACGAGACCGGTTTGACGGTGGACGCGGAGGGGAAAAACGATTTTTACGTTGCTTTGGCGAACTTCGCGATAGAAAACGGTCAAATTCTGGATACTACCCGTTCGTTTATTTGCTCGGCCAACCGTTACGGCGGACATAACGACCGCAATTTCAGCTTGAATTACAAACCGAGTGACGGCGAACTGTCCTTTGGGCTTTCCGTCCCGATGAACAACGGTCGTAAAATGGATGTTTTCCTTTTCGTTCCGAAAACGGGTGTGACCTATCAATACGCCGTTTTGTACGCGACCAAGCGCGGCGAAACTGTCACCGAAACGGATGGAATGATTCCCGCTGAGACGTTTACCGAAAACCAGATGTTGCCTTGCTCGCACTATATCGGTTCGGCATCCAATCGCGAAAAGTTTTTGGTAACAAGCCGTGATGCCGTGCGCTATCTGCTGATTTGCGCAAGGAACTTTTTGGAGGAGGAAGACATCGAGTATTCGTTGTCGGACATCGGATTTAAGAAATTTTAAGAAACGGTACGAACCACCCGACAAACGGCGTTTGTCGGGTGGTTTTTTGCCGGTTTCGGAGCGTTTTGGTCGAAACTCGTCAAAATTCGGGTTGCGTCTTCTTGCGGGTTGTGGTATGCTGAATGTATCTTATTAAGAAAGGCCGTCTTTACGATGAATATGGATAACGTGATTGTCTTTGACCACCCGCTGATTCAGCATAAAGTGTCGATTTTGCGTAGCGTGGATACGAGCAGCAACCAGTTCCGCACGCTGGTGGAAGAAATCACCATGTTGATGTGCTATGAGGCGCTTCGTGACCTGCCTCTTGAAGAAGTGGAAGTAGAAACGCCTATTTGCAAAACCAAAACCAACGTGCTTGCCGGCGCGAAACTGGCGGTGGTGCCGATTCTCCGTGCCGGTCTCGGTATGGTCAACGGCTTTTTGACGTTGGTGCCATCCGCGCGCGTCGGGCATATCGGGATGTATCGCGACCCCGAAACGCATAAGCCGCACGAGTATTATTGCAACTTGCCGAACAACATTGAAAATCGCCTTATCATCGTGACTGACCCGATGCTTGCTACCGGCGGTTCGGCGATTGACACCATTTCGCTTATCAAAGAGCACGGCGGCAAAAACATCAAATTTATGTGCCTTATTGCCGCTCCCGAGGGCGTGGACGCATTGGTGAAAGCCCATCCCGACGTGGAAATTTATTGCGCGCATATGGATGAAAAACTCAACGAGAATTGTTACATTGTGCCGGGTCTCGGTGATGCGGGCGACCGCATTTTCGGCACGAAATAAATCCGTATTCCATAAGCGGCGAGTTTTCTCGCCGCTTTTTTCGTTGACTTTCTGTTGACAGATTTTTTTCAATACGCTATGATAATAGGGTAGATTAAAAAACGGTGCACGTTGCATCGGGAGGTTTTTATGAACAAGATACATTCGATGTGCCGCACGGTGGCGGGATTTTTCTTGGCGCTGTGTCTGCTTTGCGCGGCGCCTTTTGCCGCGCTTGCGGAGGAGGAGAGCGAGTCGTCCGCCATTGAGGGCTATGAGGAGATTAACGGCATTACCTTTACCTATGCCGCCGCCGAGGGCGTTGCGGCGATTACGGGTGCCGCGGGCGAATTCGGCGAGACGCTGACGGTGCCGTCTTCCATTGCGGGCTATAAGGTGGTGGGCATCGGCGAAACCGCCTTTGCACAAGGGACGTTCAAAAAGGTTATCCTGCCGAGTTCGCTTACCACCATCGGCGACAAGGTGTTTTATATGTGCCGCAACCTCGAATCGCTGACCTTGCCCGACGGCGTGACCGACATCGGCGATTATGCCTTTTACTACTGCGACAAACTGAAAACGCTCAAAATCCCCGACGGCGTGACCGAAATTTCCGAATATATGCTGTATGCGTGCCTCGGTCTTGAATCCTTGACCTTGCCGAAAAACCTCTATGAAATCTGCGACTACGGCTTGTACGCTTGCGAGAGCCTGACGTCGCTTGCCATTCCCGAAGGGGTTGTCGGCATCGCCAACTACGCGATGTACGATTGCGTGGGGTTAACGGAACTTGCTTTGCCGAACACGTTGCGCGCCCTCGGCGCGTATGCGCTGTATAAATGCGAAAACCTCAAAACGGTAAAAATTCCCGCCTCGGTAACGAGCGTGGGGAACGGCGCGTTTCTTGATTGCACTAAATTGGAAAAATTCACGGTGGCGGCGGAAAACGACACCTATTGCGCCAAAAACGGGATTTTGTATTCCCGCGATATGACCGAACTCGTCTGTTTCCCGCGCGGGCGAACCGATACCTCGTTTGCCGTTCCCGTTGGGGTGACGAAAATCGGTGGGGAAGCGCTGTCGCGCACGTCGATTGTCAATCTCAAACTGCCGTCCACTTTGCGCGAAATCGGCGATTATGCGTTTGCGGAAATGCCGCTGAAAACCATCGATTTGCCGCAAAAATTGACCACCATCGGCGCGGACGTGTTTTGCAAATGCACGGCGCTCACCGAAATCGACATCCCCGACAGCGTGACGAGCATCGGAAACGAAGCGTTTAACGAATGTTCCGCGCTTGAACGGGTGCACCTGCCCGCTTCCTTGCGGGAACTGGGCAATTTTGCCTTTTCCGCGTGCGTGCGGCTTTCGGCGATTGCCCTGCCCGCGTCGCTTGAAACGCTCGGCGATGCGGCGTTTATGGGGTGCACGTCGCTTTGCGATTTGTCCGTTGCTAAGAAAAACAGCTGGTTTGTCGTGAGCGACGGGGTGTTGTATTCCCACAACAAAAACACGCTGCTGTGCTATCCGTCTGGACTTACGGCAACCTCCTTTACCGTGCCCAAAACGGTGACGACCGTCGCGCCCTATGCGTTCGCCGTCAACCACACCTTGACTGACGTCACCTTGTCGGAGACGATGACCGAACTCGGCGACCGCGCCTTTGAATACGTGACCGAGATGAAAGAAATCACCTTGCCGAAAAGTGTCGGAACGCTCGGCGCGGGCGTGTTTGCTTTTTGCTCTTCACTTCAAAAAATCAACGTCGAAAAGGGCAATGCCGCTTTTCAATGGAAAGACGACACCTTGCTTTCTACGGACGGTTACAAACTCTACTTCTATTCTCCCGCCAACACGGCGGAGGAAGTTGTCGTGCCGCTGTCGGTGGCGCAACTGATGGATTGCGCTTTTGCGGGCAACCCGTATCTGAAACGGGTGACCCTCTTAAACGCTTCGTCCAGTATCAACAGCGACGTGTTTGACGGGTGTCGCGACGATTTTGTGCTTTCCGGTTATGAGCAGTCCACCGCCCGTTCCTATGCGTTTACAAACGGGCTGAACTTTGTGCTGACCGATGAGCCGCTCCCGACCGGCACCGATGCGACAACGGCGGGAACGGCGACGGTGACGGCCGCACCGACCGACGCACCCGCCGCCGGCAAACCGTTTTGGCAAAAGCCGGTGTTCTTCCTTCCCGCCGGCGCGGGATTGTTGGCGCTGGTCGCCGCGTTCTTGTGGGTGGTATTAAAGAGGAAAAAATAAGAAAAATCCGTTAGAAAAGAACCTTCTCGCGTGCGGGAAGGTTCTTTTTTGCATAACCGCCGTCTTGTCTGCATAGAGATGAAACAACTTTCAAAATGTGGACAGGGGAGGAATTCGGATGGAACGTGGAAACAACCTTTATGAGGACATGGCGAAGCGAACCGGCGGGGACATCTATATTGGGGTGGTCGGGCCGGTGCGTACCGGCAAATCGACCTTTATCAAACGGTTTATGGACCAAATGGTGTTGCCGTACATCGACAGCGAGGTGCGCCGCGAACGCGCGACGGACGAGTTGCCGCAATCGGCGGCGGGTCGCACCATTATGACGACCGAGCCGAAATTTATTCCCGAGCAGGGCGTGCATATCACGCTGGACGGCACGGTGAATATGAACGTGCGGCTCATTGACTGCGTGGGATATATCGTGCCGTCGGCGCTCGGCTACATTGAGGACGAACAGCCGCGGATGGTGAAAACGCCGTGGTACGACGAGGAAATCCCGTTTAATATGGCGGCGGAAATCGGCACGCGTAAGGTGATTACCGACCATTCGACCATCGGTTTGCTTGTGACGACCGACGGGTCGATTGGGGAAATTCCGCGCGCGGAATACGAGGAGGCGGAACGGCGTGTCGTGGCGGAACTGACCGAAATGCACCGCCCGTTTGCCGTGCTTCTCAACAGCACCGACCCCGCCGCTTCGGCGACGCGCAAACTCGCCGCGGCGCTCGAAAACGACTACGGCGTGCCCGTTTGCCCGGTCGATTGCACCGCGGTGACGGAGGAGGAAATCAAAACGGTGCTCGAACGGGTGCTGTTTGAATTCCCCGTGCGCGAAATCGGGGTGAGTTTGCCGCGCTGGATGATGACACTTGACCCGTCGCACGCGGTGCGGCGCGCCGTGTTGTCGCAGGTGAAAACGGCGTGCGCGTGCGGCGAAAAAATCAAAGACGTGGCGCGGATGGCGGAAGCGCTGTTCGATTGCGACTACGTCGCGGACAGCCACGTGAAAAGCGTGGATTTGGGCACGGGCAAAGCGCTCTTGTCGTTGGAGGTCGAAAGCGGGCTTTTCTATGAGGTGCTGTCCGAGGTGACGGGATTTTCCTGCCATACGGATGCGGAACTGATGAAGACGATGACCATGCTCTCCGACGTGAAATCCCGCTACGACAAAATCAAAAACGCGCTTGACGAGGCGGAGGCGACCGGCTACGGCATTGTGATGCCGTCGGCGGACGAACTGGAACTGGAAGAGCCGGAAATTTTGCGCCAGGGCGGGCGCTACGGTGTGCGGTTGCGCGCCAAAGCGCCGTCGATGCACATTATGCGCGCCGACATTGAAACGGAAGTGTCGCCCATTGTCGGGTCGGAGCATCAATCGGAAGAACTCGTCAACTATTTGCTCCGCGAATTTGAGGAAGAACCGCAGAAGATTTGGGAATCCAACATCTTCGGCACGTCGCTGTACGGGCTTGTGAACGAGGGATTGCACAACAAACTCAATCATATGCCGCAGGATGCGCGTATGAAACTGAAAGAAACGGTGGAACGGGTCATCAACGACGGCTGTAACGGCTTGATTTGCATTATCGTATGAGCGAGAAACAAAAGGGGAAACTGACGGTGCTTGTCACCCAATGCATCGTGTGCGCGGTGATTTTATTGCTCGGGGTGCTTATCCGCGTGCTCGGCGGCGGATGGGAAGCGCAGGCGAAAGCGGGACTGTTTTCGGCGCTCGCGGACAACACGTTCGCCGATGCGCTGTTTGACCCGCCTGCCGCGCCGTCGGAAACGACCGCGACCACCACCACGACGACGCCGGCGAGCACGACCGCGCCGCCGACGAAACCGACGGCGGCATCGCCCGTTTCGGAAGAAATCGGCAACACAAAACTGGTGGCGGCGATGGCATCGGCATATACCGCACAAAAAGAGGAACAGCGGGCGACGGAATTTCCGTCGCCCGTCTGTTTGCCGCTGAAAACGGGCGTGCTGACCTCGGCGTTCGGCGAACGGGAACATCCCGTGCGCGGCGGGTTATCGGTGCACACCGGCTGGGACATTGCGGCGGACAAAGGCACGCCCATTGCCGCGATGTACGATGCCACGGTAGAGGAGACGGGCGCGGGCGGCAGTTACGGCAAGTATGTGCAGCTGCGGGTAAGCGACCGCCTTTCGGTGGTGTATGCCCATTGCAGTCGGTTGCTTGTGAAGCACGGTGATACGGTGAAAGCGGGGCAGACGGTGGCGCTTGTCGGCTCAACGGGTGTGTCCACCGGCAACCACCTGCACGTGGAATTTTTACAGCAGGAAACCCCGCTTGACCCGGCGCAGTTTTTGCCGCTTTCCACCTATGCGGGGTAGTGCGGGATGATAAAAACGACGGTGTGCGGGGTGGACGTCACCTTTTCGGTCGGGTTTCCGGCGGTGGTGGCGCTTCTTTGCTTTTTCGATAAAACGGGAAGCGCCGCGTTGTGCCTTTACGCCGCTCTGCTCCACGAAAGCACGCACCTCGCCGTTTGCCGCTTGTGCGGGTTTTGCCCGCGCCGCCTCTGCTTCGGCGCGTTCGGAATGCGGATGGAACTCCCGCCGCTTCCGTACCGCAAAATGGCGGCGGTGGCGGCGGCAGGGCCGCTTTGCAACCTTGTGTTTGCGGGCGTGTCGGCGCTGTGCGGCGCGCAAACGGGAGTGACGGTGCATCTTGCGCTGTTTTTCTTCAACGCGCTTCCGTTTCGCCCGCTCGACGGCGGGCAAACACTCTTTTGCCTGCTCGCGCCGCGCGTAGGGGAGCGGGCGGCGGAAAAGACGGTCGCCGTGCTCGGTGCGCTGTGCGCCGCACCTCTGTTTTGCGCGGCGGTCGCGTTGTTTTTTCGGTCGGGATACAACGTGTCGCTGTTGGTGCTTTGTGTGTATCTGCTTTTTTTGCTGTTTTTCAAAAAGAAGGATTGAAAAACAGCGGAGGATTTGGTAAAATAGAGGTATCTGAAAGGCAGGTACCGTGTATGAATGCAAAATGGGAGCAGTTGCTCTTACAAGTGCAAAAACCCGCGCGCTACACCGGCGGCGAGTTGCATAGTGTGGTGAAAAACAAAGCGGACGTGGACGTGCGCTTTGCGTTTTGTTTTCCCGATTTATACGAAGTGGGTATGTCCCACCTCGGTATGAAAATTCTTTATTCTCAGTTTAACGCGCAACCGCATATCTGGTGTGAGCGGGTATTCGCGCCGGACGACGATATGGCGGAATTGATGCAAAAAGAGAAAACACCGTTGTGGGCGCTGGAAAGCGGCGACCCTATCGGTGAGTTCGATTTCGTGGGTTTTACGCTGCAATACGAGATGAGCTATCCCACCATGCTGTATATGCTGAAACTGGGTCAAATCCCGCTTCGTTCCGCCGACCGCGACGAGACGTATCCGCTTGTGGTGGCGGGCGGGCCGTGCACCTGCAACCCCGAACCGCTTGCCGATTTTGTGGATATTTTCTTTATCGGCGAGGGAGAGGAAGTTGACCTCGAAGTGATGGAACTGTACCGCGCCCACAAACAGAGCGGACACTACAACAAAGCCGCGTTTTTGCGCGCCGCTGCAAAGATTGAGGGCGTGTACGTTCCGGCGCTGTACGACGTAGCCTACAACGAAGACGGCACGATTGCCGCCTTTACGGCGAAAGACGGTGCGCCGGCGACGGTCAAAAAACGCATTATCAAAGACCTCGACCACGCCTATTATCCCGACAAATTCGTGGTGCCGTTTACCGAAATCGTGCACGACCGTGCGGTGGGCGAGATTTTCCGCGGGTGTATCCGCGGTTGCCGTTTTTGCCAAGCGGGATTTTTGTACCGTCCGGTGCGCGAAAAATCGCCCGACGTGATTGACAAACAATGCCACGATTTGTGCCGTTCGACGGGGTATGAGGAGTTTTCGCTCGCGTCCCTCTCGACGAGCGATTACACGAAAATTGAAGAACTGCTCCCGAAACTGCTCTCGTGGACAGAGGTGGAAAAAACCAACATCTCCTTGCCGTCGCTTCGTGTGGACGGGTTTTCGGAAGAGCTGGTTAAGCGCCTGAACGTGTTGCGGCGAAGCGGGTTGACCTTTGCGCCCGAAGCGGGTACACAACGTCTGCGCGATGCGATTAACAAAAACGTCTCGGAAGAAGAAGTGCTCGAAACCGCGCGCCGCGCTTTTGCGGGCGGGTGGACGTCGGTAAAACTGTATTTTATGCTCGGCCTGCCTACCGAAACGGACGAGGACGTGGCGGGCATCGCCGCGCTCGGTCAAAAAGTGGTGGACGAATACTACCGCAACCCGAACAAACCGAAAGGGAAGAGCGTGTCGGTGTCGATGAGTACCGCTTGCTTTATTCCGAAGCCGTTTACCCCGTTCCAATGGGAGGCGCAGGATACCCGCGAGGAGCTCGAACGCAAGCAGCAACTGCTTTTGGGTTCGCTGACAAGCAAAAAACTCACGCTCCATTACCACGATGCGCCGACCGGTTTGTGGGAAGCGGTGCTTGCGCGCGGCGACCGCAAATTGTGCGCCGTGCTTGAAACGCTTGCCGACGGCAATGCGCACCTCGATGCGTGGTCGGAGCATTTTGACCCCGAGGCGTGGGACAACGCGATGTGCGCGCACGGGTTGACCGCCGCGTTTTACGCCCACCGCAATCGCCAAAGCGACGAGCATTTGCCGTGGGACCACATCGACATCGGCGTGACGAAAGAATTTTTAATCAAAGAGCGCGAAAAAGCCTATGCAAGCCAAACGACGCCGCATTGCCGTTTGCAATGTGCCGGTTGCGGCGCCGCGTGCTACGGGGAGGGTGTGTGCTTTGAACGAAAATAAGAACTTTGAAACGGTGCGGGTGGTGTTTGAAAAAACCGGTACCGCCCGCTTTATCTCGCACCTTGACTTAAACCGTACGATGACCCGCGCGCTTCGCCGTTTGCAGTTGCCGCTGTGGTATACCGAGGGGTTTAACCGCCGCCCGTATTTGACCTTTCCGGCGCCGCTCTCTCTCGGGAGCGAGAGTGTCTGCGAACGAATGGATTTTCGCCTTTGCGAAGCGGTTGATTTGGACACGCTTCCGGCAAGGTTTAACGAGACGTTGCCCGCCGGATTGCGGGTAATTTCCGCCGCGCCCGCCGTGATGAAAGCGGGAAAACTCGCCTTTGCGTCGTATACGTTGACAGTGGACGTGCCTGCCGACACGGTAACGGCGTTTTTGGCGCAGGAGAGTATTCTTGTCGAAAAGAAGACGAAAAAGGGCGCGGTAAAAGAAATTGAAATTCGTCCCGCGCTGACCGATACGGCGGTGAAACCGCTTGAAAGCGGATGCGCGCTTGACGTGACGCTTCCGTGCGGCGGCGACGATACGGTGGTCAATCCCGCGCTTATCAAAAAGGCGCTCGGCGCGTATGTGGGGCGGGAAATCGCCATGCATATCCTGCGCACCGCGCTTTTGTCGGGGGAGAAAACCGATTTTTGCTGAAATTTTTTGAAAAAATTGAAAAAAAGCGAAAAAACACTTGCATTTCGGAAAAACGTGTGGTAAACTATGCTGGTGTTTGAATGTCTGCCTTGTCGCAGACCGCACCATTAAAAAGCGGACGGTCCTCTGCCCACCGAGGCAAGAACGGCTGACATTTTTTAGGAGGAACAGAAATGGACGCATTGAAACAAATCGCCGCGGACAGCTTGAAAGAGTCCCCGGCAGCATTCGAGATCGGTGATACCGTTCGCGTGGATGTGAAAATCCGCGAGGGCGACCGTGAAAGAATTCAGGCTTTTGAAGGCACGGTCATTGCCCGCAAAGGCAGTGGCGTGGGCGAGACCTTTACCGTTCGTCGTGTATCTTACGGTGTCGGCGTGGAGCGCGTGTTCCCGCTGCATTCCCCGAACGTGGCGGACGTGAAAATCATTCGCCGTGGTAAAATTCGCCGCAGCAAGCTGTATTATCTGCGTGACCGCGTGGGTAAAGCTGCCAAGGTGAAAGAGCGCTTGTAATTGCCACCAAAGAGAGGTTGTCTCGAAAGCGGTTTGTTTTTGAGACAGCCTTTTTTTACTATTTTTGACTTCTTGACTTTGAAACAGAGGTGTCGCTTATGGAAACTCGTAAAAAACGCCGCACGGTGGCGCAGTTTTTGGTAGACTGTGCGTACAGTCTTGTTTCGTTTGCGGTGCTGGTGCTCTTGATGTGGGCGCTGATGTTTTCCTTTGTGATGCGTACCGTCCAGGTGGACGGGGTCTCTATGCAAGATACCTTGCAAAACGGCGAACGTATGGTGCTGTTCAGCGCGTTGTATACGCCGCAACGCGGGGATGTCGTGGTTGCCAACCGCTTGGAAAAAAGCGAATCGAAACGCCTCAATATCTCCGTCTATAAAGAGCCGATTATCAAGCGTGTCATCGGGGTCGCGGGCGACGTGGTGGAAGTGCAAAAGGATGCGGTGTACGTGAACGGTGCGAAACTTTCCGAGCCGTATGTGCATTATGAGAACACCCACCCGGGCATCACGTATGTGCCGGAGGGAACGGTGTTTGTGATGGGCGACCACCGCAACGCCTCGACCGACAGCCGCCTGACCGGGCCGGTGCAACTCGAAAACGTGATGGGTCACGTCGTGGCGCGCTTAAATCACGTCACGGATATGGAGCGATTGCAGGACGTGACCTATGACAACGTGCCCGAAAAACCCTCTGCCGAATTATTGAAAAAAGCCGAAAAGGAGGCTGCCGTCGATGAATAACACAAAACAACCCGTTGTCCCTGAAGAAACCGGCGCATCTCTTCTTGTTTCCGTGTTGTATGACGTGTTGGATATCGTCGTGCCGGCACTTCTTGTGGTGTCGCTCGTGTTTTTGTTTTTTATGCGCATTGCCGGTGTGGACGGCGACTCGATGAACGACACGCTCCAAAATAACGACCGTCTGTTGATGGTGAATTTCCTCTATGAGCCGCAGCGGGGTGATATTGTGATTGTCAACCGCTTCCACAAAGGGGATGAAAAGATTGAAGAACCGCTTATCAAGCGGGTTATCGGCGTGGCGGGCGATACCGTGCGGGTGGAGCCTACCGCCGTGTATTTGAACGATGAAAAATTGGATGAACCTTACGTCAACTATAAGAACTTGCCTTACGGGGCGACCGTGACGGTGCCGGAGGGGTGTGTGTTTGTGATGGGCGATCACCGCAACAACTCCCGCGACAGCCGCGAATACGGTTGTTTCCGCTTGGAAGAACTGGTGGGAAAAGCGGTATTCCGCCTGTTCCCGACCGAGATGTTCGGCGGGATTTATAACAATCTTCCGCAGGAATAAGGAGGAGAGCCGATGGAACAAAAGGAACAATCGTCTTCTTCCATTCAGTGGTTTCCCGGACACATGGCGCGTACCCGCCGCAAAATCACCGAGAGCTTAAAACTCATTGATATGGTGGTAGAGGTGGTGGATGCCCGTATTCCGCTGTCCTCTCGTAATCCCGAAATGGACACGCTGACCGCGGGGAAACCGCGCCTTGTGCTGCTCAATAAAGCGGATTTGGCGGACGAAGCCGCTACCGCGCGCTGGGTGGCGTATTATGAAAAAACCGGCGTGAAAGCCTTGCCCGTGGACTGCAAAAGCGGCCGCGGGCTTTCCAAAATTACCCCGATGATGCGGGAAACCCTCAAAGACGAAATTGCCGTGTGGCAGGAAAAAGGAATGGTCGGCCGCTCTATCCGCGCGATGGTGGCGGGCATTCCCAATGTGGGGAAATCCTCCTTTATCAATCGCCTTTCCAAAGGCACCAAAGCCAAGGCGGAAGACCGTCCCGGCGTGACCCGCGGCAACCAGTGGTTTGGGCTTTCCGACGGGGTGTTGTTGCTTGATACCCCCGGCGTGTTGTGGCCGAAATTTGAAGACCACACGGTGGGGTTGCATTTGGCGTTTACCGGTGCCATTCGCGACCAAATTCTCGATTGCGAGGAGCTGGCGTGTGATTTGCTCGGCGTGCTTAAAACCGAGTACGCCGACCGTCTTGCTGAGCGGTTCAAACTCAATTCCGTGGACGGCTGGCAAGAGCAGGAAAATTACGAGTTGCTTGAAACCATCGGCAGAAAACGGGGAATGCTCGTGTCGGGCGGCGAGGTGAACACCGAGCGTGCCGCCAATACCCTTCTTGACGAATATCGCGGTGGAAAATTAGGGCGCATTACCTTGGAATTTCCGCCGAGAGAGGTGGGGTGAGCCGATGACCAACGTGGAATTTGACAGCGCCGTGCGCGCGGAGGGCTTTCCCGTTCTCTGCGGCATTGATGAGGCGGGTCGCGGCCCGCTTTGCGGCCCCGTTTACGCGGCGGCGGTGATATTGCCGCCGGACGTGGAAATTGCGGGGCTCGACGACTCCAAAAAGATTTCCGAAGCGAAGCGAGAGCAACTGTTTTCGGTCATTTGCGACACGGCGCTTGCTTACGGCATCGGCTTTGCCACCGTGGAGGAAATTGAGGAGAAAAACATTCTGCAAGCGACCTTTCTCGCGATGAAACGCGCCTACGAGGCGGCGGGAATGCCCGCCGATTTGGTGCTTGTGGACGGCAACAAACTTCCGCCCGACGTCAACGCGAAAATGCGCTACGTGATTAAGGGTGATGCGCTGTCTGCCTCCATTGCGGCGGCATCTATTTTGGCGAAAGTCAGCCGTGACCGCGTGCTTTATGACCTCGATAAGCAGTACCCGCAATACGGGTTTGCAAAGCACAAAGGCTACGGTACGGCGGCGCATTATGAGGCGCTTCGGGAGTTCGGCGTGTCGCCGGTGCATCGCCGCAGTTTCTTAAAGAAATTTTTGGCGAGCGACGACCACGGCAACGCGGTATAAACGCGGCGGCGTGCGCATAAGAACATAGTAAGGAGAGGGCAAGTATGGCGGAAATCTCCAAAGGAGCGGCGGGAGAAGTCATCGCCGCTCGTTTTTTACGGGAGCAAGGGTACGATATCTTGGCGGTCAACGCCCGCACCCGTCTCGGCGAGGTGGACATTATCGCCGCTGACGGGCAATATATCGCTTTTGTCGAAGTGAAAACCCGTGGCGAAAACGGGTGGGAACAGTCGCCGCGCGAAGCGGTGACACGCGAAAAACAAGAGAAAATTAAAAAGGCGGCGGCATCCTATTTACAGCGCAATAAAACGAAATTGCAACCGCGCTTTGACGTGATTGAGGTGATTACCGCGCCGTCCGATTCGCCGCTTGCCGCTAAAAAGGTCGAACACATCAAAAATGCGTTTGAAACGGGGGACTTGCATGCCGCTTTTTGACCTGCATTGCGACACGTTGACCGAATGTGTATGCAAAGGTGAAAGCCTTTACAGTAACACACTGCATTGGGACGTTGCCCGCGCGTGTCATTTTGCGCCGTGTGCGCAGGTGCTCGCTGTGTGGACACCGGACACCCTGCGCGGCGCACCCGCGACCGATGCCGCCATGCGGGCGATTACCGCCGCACACGAGGCGGAAACCCGCTTGCCGCGCGACTTTCGCTTGTGGCACAAAGACGAGCCGTTTTGCACCGATGACGGAGTGCCGTGCCACGGGATTTTGGGACTCGAAAGTGCCGCGCCGCTTGCAGGAAGTTTGGAACTTTTTGACCGTTTCGCGGATTTAGATGTAAAGGTGATTACCCTTACTTGGAATGGAGACAACGAAGCGGCATCCGGTGTGAACGGCGACGAAAAACGCGGGTTGACCGCGTTCGGAAAAGCGCTTTTGCGGGCGATGGAAGGTCGCCGCCTCGTCGTTGACGTATCCCACTTGAACGCGCGCGGGTTTGACGACGTGTGTACGCACACCGTCGCGCCGTTTATCGCATCCCACTCGGTGTCGCGGGCGGTGTTTGACCACCCGCGCAACCTCACCGACGCGCAGTTTTTAGAAATCGTGCGGCGTGGGGGACTTGTTGGATTAAACCTCTGTGCCGCGCAGTTGGGCGAAGCGACCTTTTCGCAGTTTGAACGGCATTTGGCGCACTTTCTCGACTTGAGCGGCGAACGCACGCTCGCGCTGGGGCTCGATTTGGACGGTACGGTGCTTCCCGCGGAGTGGAACGGGGTGGCGGTTAATGAGGCGCTGTTCTCCTATTTGGAAGGGCGCGGATACGAAAAATCGCTCCTTTTGCGGATATTTTACGGGAATGCGCGAGATTTTTTTCAAAAAATGTAAAAAAACGGTCGGTTTTGATTTGACAAACCGGCCGTTTTGTATTATGATAGACGAGATGTCTATATATTATTTTTAATTATTACACGGGAGTGAACCTCTATGCAATATCAAAGCACCCGCAACAGCCAACTTCGTGTCACCTCGGCGCAGGCGATTGCACGCGGTATTTCCGCGGATAAAGGGCTGTTCGTTCCGACGGAATTTCCGCACATCTCGCTTTCCGACCTCGAACGGATGAGCGGCGAATCGTATACGGCGCGGGCGAAATTCATTCTCGGCACCTATCTCACCGACTTTACCGACGCGGAGGTGGCGGACTGTGTGGACAGCGCCTACACCGCGCAAAAATTCCGCTCGGCGGATGTGGCGCCGCTGACGCATCTTCACGACAACGCCTACGTGCTCGAACTGTGGCACGGCCCGACCTGCGCGTTCAAAGATATGGCGTTGCAAATTTTGCCGCACTTTATGCGCTACGCCGTGGCAAAATCGTCGAACGGGGAAGAGACGGTTATTCTGGTTGCCACCTCCGGTGACACCGGCAAAGCGGCGCTCGAAGGGTTTTGCGATGCACCCGGCACACGCATTTTGGTGTTTTATCCCGACCGGGGCGTTTCCAAGATGCAAAAATTGCAGATGGCGACGCAAGAGGGACAAAACGTCGGCGTGTTTGCCATTCGCGGCAACTTTGACGATGCGCAAAACGGCGTGAAAGCCATTTTCACCGACAAGGAAATCGGCGACCTGCTCGCCGCAAACGGCAAGCGGTTTTCTTCCGCCAACTCCATCAACTGGGGTCGCCTTTGCCCGCAGATTGTGTACTACATTTCCGCCTATTGCGACCTGATTAAAAACGGTACGCTGAAAGCGGGCGAGCCGATGAATGTCGTGGTGCCGACCGGCAACTTCGGCAACATCCTCGCCGCGTATTACGCGAAGAAGATGGGGTTGCCCATCAAAAAACTCATCTGCGCGTCCAACCAAAACCGCGTGCTGACCGATTTCTTCGAGAGCGGCACCTACGACCGTCGCCGCCCGTTCTTTACCACGTCGTCGCCGTCGATGGATATTCTCATTTCCTCCAACCTCGAACGCTTGCTGTTCGACCTGTGCGACGGGGATGACGGCGAGGTGAAAGCGTGGATGGAAGCGCTCGTGTCCGACGGGCATTACACCGTCTCCGACAAGGTGCGCGCGGCGCTGGATGCGCAGTTTGCTTCCGGCTGTTGCGACGAGAAGAAAACCGCCGAGGTTATTCGCGACACCTTTGAAAACTACCACTACCTCATCGACACCCACACCGCGGTTGCGGTCGGCGTGTATGAGGAGTATCGGCGCGAAACGGGGGACGAAACGCCCACCGTCATCGCCTCTACCGCCAACCCTTACAAGTTCCCGGCGAGCGTGCTGAACGCCCTTTGCGGGAGCGCACCGGCGGACGATTTCGACTGTGCCGATAAGCTGGAAGAAACCTCCGGCATTTTGATGCCGCAACCGCTCAAATCGCTGAAAGGCAAAGCGGTGCGGTTTGAAACCGTGTGCGATGCGGCGGAGATGCGTGCCGAGGTGCTTTCCACCTTAGGCATTTCCGAGGGGTGAGTGCATGGCGCTGTTTGCAATCGCCGACCCGCACCTGTCCCTTTCCGTCAACAAGCCGATGGACGTCTTTTCCGGGTGGGACGACTACGTCTCACGCTTGGAGCAAAACTGGCGCGCCCTCGTCACCGAGGACGACACCGTGGTGATTGCCGGTGACGTTTCGTGGGGAATGTCGCTTGCCGAAGCGGCGGCGGATTTCGCATTTTTAGACCGTTTGCCCGGCAAAAAGTTGCTCTTTAAGGGCAACCACGATTACTGGTGGACGACCCGCCGTCAGATGGATTTGTTTTTTGAGCAAAACGGGTTTTCCACCCTGCGCGTGGTGCACAACGACGCCGTCGCGGTGGAAACTGTTGCCGTTTGCGGCAGTCGCGGCTGGTTTTTTGATGCCGGCGAAGCGGACAAAAAAGTGATTTTGCGCGAAGCGGGACGGCTTCGGACTTCCATTCAAGCCGCCAAAGCGACCGGGCTTGCGCCCGTGGTATTTTTGCATTACCCGCCGCTTTACGATGACCGCCGCTGTGAGGAGATTTGGCAGGTGCTCAAAGACGAGGGCGTGACCCGCGTGTATTACGGGCATCTCCACGGCGCGGGTATTCGCGCCGCCGTAACGGGCGAGGTGGAGGGCATCCACCTGACCCTCATTTCCGGCGACAGCCTCGGGTTTACCCCGTTGCATATTCCGCAGAATGCGGACGTTTGAGTTCAATTTTGTTACATTACCACAAGCGTTTGTGGAAAAATATTAAATCATTCCGGGAGGAAGTACCAATGAGTTTAGTCAAAGCAGAGAAAACCGAAACCGCCAACCGTGTGAAGTTGGAAGTCAACGTCGATGCCGCTACGTTTGAGCAAGCGGTGTCCGCCGCCTATCGCAAAAACGTCAAGTCGATGAACATCCCCGGCTTCCGTAAAGGCAAGGCGCCGCGCGCGTACATCGAGAAAATTTACGGTGCGGAGATTTTTTATGAGGATGCGATGAACGCGGTGTATCCGGCGGCGTTGGACGAAGCCATCGCCGAGAGCGGCTATGCGTTTGTGGAAGATAAAATTGATTTGGATGTGACTTCCGTCGGCAAAGAGGGTCTTACGTTCACCGCGGTGGTGACCGTGAAACCGGAATGCAAAATCGACGGCTACAAAGGTCTGAAAGCGGAAAAAGCCGCTGTGTCCGTGTCGGATGACGACGTGAACGCCGAACTTAAAAAGTTCCAAGACCGTCAATCCCGCCTTGTGTCGGTGGAAGACCGTGCCGCCAAACTGGACGACATCGTGATGATTGATTACGAAGGCTTTGTGGACGACGTGGCGTTTGCCGGCGGCAAAGGGGAGAACCAGTCGCTGACCCTCGGTGCCGGTCAATTCATTCCGGGCTTTGAGGAGCAGATTGTCGGCAAAAAAATCGGCGAGGAATTTGACGTGAACGTCACCTTCCCGACCGAGTACCACGCGGAAGAGCTTGCCGGCAAAGAAGCGGTGTTCAAATGCAAACTGCACGAAATCAAAATGCGCGAGTTGCCGGAACTGAACGACGATTTTGCCAAAGATTGCAGCGAGTTCGATACGCTCGATGAGTTCAAAGCGGACGTCAAAGCAAAACTGACCGAGTCGGCGGAGCAGGAAGCGGATGCCGCGTTTGAGACCGCGCTTGCCGAACAGCTTGCTGATTTGCTGGAAGCGGACATCCCGCAGGCGATGTTTGAGAATGCGATGGACGATGCGGTGGAAGATTTTGCCCGCCGTCTGCAAATGCAGGGTCTGTCCCTCGATATGTATATGCAGTACACCGGTATGGACGAGAAAGCGTTCCGCGAGACCACGCGTGAACAGGCGGAAAAACAGGTGAAAGTCCGCTTGGCGCTCGAAACCATCGCGAAAAACGAGAAAATTGAACCGACCGCCGAGGACGTGGAAGCGGAGTACGCTAAGTTTGCCGAGATGTATAAAATGGACGTGGAGAAAATCAAAGCCGCCATTCCGGAGAAGAACCTGCGCGAAGACCTGGCGGAGGAAAAAGCGATGCATTTCGTGAAAGATAACGCCAAAGTCGGCAAACCGGCGGCGAAGAAGACCACCTCGACCGCGAAGAAACCGGCGACGAAGAAAGAAACCGCGGAGACCGCTGAAAAGAAACCGGCGGCGAAGAAAACCACTTCGACCGCGAAAAAACCGGCGGCGAAAAAGACCGAAAAAACCGAGAAATAAGTTTTTCGATTAAACCGGCCGATTTTGCCCACACTCATTTATGATTGACGAAAGGAAGATGGCTATGAATGAACGTATGAGCAGTTTGGTGCCTTATGTGGTGGAACAAACGGGCCACGGAGAGCGCAGTTACGACATTTTCTCTCGCTTGCTGAACGACCGTATCGTGATGCTGTGCGACGAGGTCAACGAAAACAGCGCGTCGCTCGTGGTAGCGCAACTTCTCTACCTCGAAGGGCAAGACCCCGACAAAGACATTCATCTGTATATCAACAGCCCCGGCGGTAATATCAAAGACGGTATGGCGATTTACGACACGATGCAGTTTATCAAATGCGACGTGTCCACCATCTGCATCGGTATGGCGGCGAGCATGGGTTCGTTCCTGCTTGCGGCGGGTGCCAAAGGCAAACGGATGGCGCTCCCCAACAGCGAAATTATGATTCATCAGCCGCTCGGCGGAACGCAGGGGCAGGCGAGTGATATTAAAATCCAAGCCGACCACATTCTGTATATCCGCGGCAAGATGAACAAAATGCTTGCCGAGATGACCGGTCAGTCGATTGAGACGATTGAAAAAGACACCGACCGCGACAACTATATGTCTGCGGAAGAGGCGGTTCAGTACGGTCTTATCGACAAAGTGATTGAAAAACGCGCGTAATCCATTTTTGAAAGAGGTGAAACCGTATGCCGAACGTGGATAATCCCCAAAACCTGACCTGCTCGTTTTGCGGCAAAACGCAGGATGACGTCTCTCGTTTGCTCGCGGGACCCGGCGTGTGCATTTGCAACGAGTGCGTGGGGCTGTGCTATGACATTTTGGTGGAGGAATTCGGCGAAGTTCCCACCAAAAAACGCAGTAAACCCGTCCAAAAAGCGGAAGCGGAATTTCAACTGCCCAGTCCCGCCGAACTGAAAAAGGGACTCGATGAGTACGTCATTGGGCAAGACCGCGCGAAAGTGACCCTTTCGGTGGCGGTTTACAACCACTATAAACGCATTTTCTGTCAAGAGGAAAACGCGCCCGAACTGGGCAAGAGCAACGTGTTGCTCCTCGGCCCGACCGGTGTAGGCAAAACGGCGCTTGCGCGCACGCTTGCGAACCTTCTTGACGTGCCGTTCGCTATCGCGGATGCTACCACGCTGACCGAAGCCGGTTACGTGGGCGAGGATGTGGAAAACATCCTGCTTCGCCTCATTCAAGCGGCGGACGGCGACGTTAGAAAAGCGGAACGCGGTATCATTTACGTGGACGAGATTGACAAAATCTCCCGCCGTAGTGAAAATCCGTCGATTACGCGCGACGTGTCCGGTGAGGGTGTGCAGCAAGCCCTCCTCAAAATCATTGAGGGCACGGTATCCAACGTCCCGCCGACCGGCGGACGCAAACACCCGCAACAGAACTTTATCCAAATCGACACGTCGAATATTCTGTTCATCCTCGGCGGTGCTTTTTCTGGACTCGAAAACCTCATCGCCAAACGGGTGGGCGGCGGTGCGCTCGGTTTTGAAAACAAAGTGCTGTCCAAAGCGGATTTGACGTCGAGCGAAATGCTCCAAAAAGTGACGGCGCAAGACCTCGTGAAATTCGGACTTATTCCCGAATTGGTCGGACGTATGCCGGTTATCACAACGCTGGAAGCGCTCGAAACGGATGCGATGGTCAAAATTTTGACCGAGCCAAAAGATGCGCTTGTGAAACAGTATGAATACCTGTTTGCGCTTGACGACGTGAAACTGGAATTCACCGACGGTGCGCTCAAAGCGATTGCCGAAAAAGCTTTGGCAATGGATACCGGTGCGCGCGGACTGCGCTCCGTGATGGAGGGTCTTTTGACCGATTTGATGTTTGCCGTTCCGTCCAATCCGCTTATTTCCAAAGTGAAAGTGGATGAGGATTGTGTCCTCGGTAAAAGCGACGCTGAAATTACGGAAGACCCGACCCGTAAAGGGAAAGCGACTCGTTCGCCGATTAAACGGCAACAAACCCGCCGTGCCACGGCGTAACAACCCCGTTTGTGACGGTGTGTGACGGCATAAACTAAACCCATTTGTGAGGATTTCATAATGAGCATACAAACGAATGTTGCTCGTGTAAAAGCCCTGCCCCTGCTTGCTTTGCGGGGGCTCGTGCCTTTTCCGGGTGTGATGTTACATTTTGATATAGGACGGGAACGCTCGATGGCGGCGCTTTCCGAAGCGATGGAGAGCGACCAGGAACTGTTCCTCGTTATGCAACGGGACGATCGTGTGGAAGAACCGTCTTTGGACGATTTGCACGCGGTCGGTGTGGTTGTGCAGGTGCGGCAGATTATGAAACTGCCGAAAAACGGTTTGCGCGTGGTGGCGGAAGGCTTGTACCGCGCCACCGTGACCGAGGTGCTGTCCGCAGACCCGTGTTTGCGGGTACAAACGGTCGAAAAGCGCAGTCGCCTGCCGCTCGATGAGGCAAAACGTGAGGCGTTTTGCCGTTTGCTCCGCGCTTCGTTCAACGAATTTGCCGCGCTGTCGCCCAACGTGACGGCGGATGCGATTGACCGCGTTGACCGCTTGCGCGAGAATTTGTCCGATTTGTGCGACCATATCGCGTTTAATTTGCCGCTGTTTCCGGAGAAAAAGCAGGCGCTTTTGGCGCAACTGCTTGTCGGAACGCGGGCGCAAACGGTGTTGTCGCTGTTGGAACGCGAAAAGAATGTGGCAAGCCTTGAACTGGAACTGCACGACCGCGTGCAGGAGCGTATGGACGACAATCAGCGGGATTATTACCTGCGCGAGCAGATGCACGTGATTGCCGACGAACTGGGGGATGAGGATGACCCGCTTCACGAGGCGGAGGAATACCGCGAAAAAATCGCCGCGTTGGCGCTTCCGGATGAGGTGAAAACCGCCCTCGAAAAAGAGTGCAAAAAACTCTCGAAAATGCCGGTCGGCTCGCAAGAAGCGACCGTCTCGCGCGTGTATCTTGACACCTGCCTCGACCTGCCGTGGAACGTGAAAACGGAGGACGATATAGACCTTTCGCGCGCCAAAGCGATTTTGGAGCGCGACCATTACGGGTTGTCGGAGGTCAAGGAACGCATTTTGGAACTGCTTGCCGTGCGCCGTCGTAACCCCGATGCGCGCGGGCAGGTGGTGTGTCTTGTCGGCCCGCCCGGTGTGGGTAAAACGTCCATTGCCCGCGCGGTTGCGGAAGCGATGGGACGGAAATTCGTGCGCGTGTCGCTCGGCGGCGTGCGGGACGAAGCGGAAATCCGCGGCCACCGTCGCACCTATATCGGCGCGCTTCCCGGGCGAATACTGACCGCTATTTCCAAAGCCGGCTCCAAAAACCCGCTGTTGTTGCTTGATGAGGTGGACAAGCTCGGGAACGACCACCGCGGTGACCCGGCGTCCGCTCTGCTTGAAGTGTTGGATTTTGAGCAAAACCACGCATTTGTTGACCACTATATCGACCTGCCGTTTGATTTGTCCGACGTAATGTTTTTGACCACCGCCAACGATGCGTCCGAAATTCCGGCACCGCTCTTTGACCGGATGGACGTCATCACGCTGGACGGCTATACCGAGCAGGAAAAGTTACATATCGCCAAACGCCATTTGGTCAAAAAACAACTGGCGGCAACCGGTATGGAGGGGACAAAACTTCGCTTTTCGGACAGTGTGCTCAAAACGCTGATTGAGCGGTATACCCGCGAAGCCGGCGTGCGCACGCTGGAACGCACCATCGGCAAAGTGTGCCGTAAAATGGCGTTGAAAGCGGAAAACGGCGAGCCGTGCACCCTTTCGGCAAAGTCGCTGGAAGCGCTCCTCGGCCCGTGCCCCTACAAACCCGACCATCTGCCGGAACAAGACGAAATCGGCGTGGTGAACGGACTTGCGTGGACGTCGGCGGGCGGCGAATTGCTCCCTATTGAGGTGGCGGTGCTTCCCGGAACGGGTAAAATCGAGTTGACCGGCTCGCTCGGCGACGTGATGAAAGAATCGGCGAAAATCGCCGTCAGCGTGTGCCGCGCAAACGCGGAAAAATACGGCATTGAGGGCGATTTTTACAAGACGAAAGATGTGCATATCCACGCGCCGGAGGGCGCCGTTCCGAAAGACGGCCCGTCCGCCGGTATCACGATGACGACCGCGCTCGTGTCGGCGCTGACGGGTATTCCCGTGCGCCGCGACGTGGCGATGACGGGCGAAATCTCGTTGCGCGGCAACGTGATTCCTATCGGCGGACTCAAAGAAAAATTGATGGCGGCGTACGCCCGCAAGATGACCACCGTGCTCATCCCACGGGACAACCTGCCCGACCTTGCGAAAGTGGATGCCGAGGTGCGCGAGGGGTTGACGGTGAAACCGGTGTCGCATATTGACGAGGTGCTGTCGCTGTCGCTGACGCGCGCAACGAAAGCGCACAAAGCGGCCGGCAAACGGGCTTCCCGTCAGACGGCAACGTCCGCCGCAGAACAACGAATGAAAGGAACGTGCCTATGAAACCCGAATCGGCGGTGTTTGAGACGTCGGTAGGCTTAAAAGCCCAACTGCCGCAAGACACGCTTCCCGAAATTGTGTTTTCCGGGCGGTCGAACGTGGGAAAATCCACTCTGATTAACACCTTGCTTCGCCGCAAAAATTTGGCGCGCACTTCCGCGACACCCGGCAAAACCGCGACCATCAACTTTTATAAATTGGATACAATGCGGTTTGTTGATTTGCCCGGTTACGGCTATGCCAAAGTGGCGCGAGAGGAAAAACGCCGCTGGGGTGAATTGATTGAAGGCTATTTTGCCGCCGACCGCGATGTGCGGCTCGTCATTCAGCTGTGCGATATGCGCCACGACCCGACGGCGGACGACCGCCAGATGATAGAATATATGGCGGAAAACGGCGTGCCGTTTTTGGTGGTACTCACTAAGGCGGACAAGCTGAACAAAACCGAACGCGCCGCGCGCCTTGCCGCCTATGAGGCGATTTTTGCCGACTACGAGGGGTTGACGGTGATACCGTATTCTTCCGTGACCGGCGAGGGGAGAGAGCAACTGCTCTCCATTTTGCGCGAGGTGGGCGAAGAAGACTGAATCCGTTTTAGGAGGATGAAACGATGATGATTTCCGGAAATTTAGGAGTCAATTTTGCCGGTCACTTGACGGTGTCCGGCGTGGATACGGTGGAGATTGCCAAAGAATACGGCACGCCGCTGTACGTGATGGACGAGCAGACCATTCGACATAATCTGCGTGCGCTCAAAGCGGCGATTGACCGCTCGTGCGAAAACGGCGGACGGGTCGCGTTTGCGAGCAAGGCGTGCAGTTTTAAGGAGATGTACCGCATCGTCGCGTCCGAGGGATGCGGCACCGACGTGGTGTCCTGCGGCGAACTGTATACGGCAAAAGCGGCGGGGATGCCGCTTGACCGCGTGTATTTCCACGGAAATAATAAGACGGATGCCGACCTGCGCTATGCATTAGAGAACGGTGTCGGGCGCATTGTGGTGGATAACGGAGACGAACTTCGCGCGCTGTCCGCCGTCGCATCCGAGATGGGCAAAACCGCCTCTATTTTGATGCGCGTGACACCCGGCATTGACGCGCACACCCACAGTTTTATTCGCACCGGTCAAGTGGACTCGAAATTCGGGTTTACGCTCGAAACTGGTGAGGTGTATGAGGCGGTGGAAACCGCGCTGTCCCTGCCCGGCATTGACCTGCGCGGACTGCATTGCCACGTCGCTTCCCAGATTTTTGACGAAGAACCGATGATTCACGCCGCCGAAGTGATGGTGGGCGTGATGGCGGAGATACAAGACCGCTTCGGTGCCACGCTGTCGGAACTCAACCTCGGCGGCGGGTTCGGCATCGCTTACACCGACGAAGACCACCCGAAGCCGGCGCACGAATATATGGAACTGGTAGGCGCGGCGGTGACAAAAACCGCGCAAAGTCGCCATTTCCCGACCCCGTTTGTCATTGTCGAACCGGGTCGTTCCATCGTTGCCGCTGCGGGAGTGACGTTGTATACCGTCGGCGGGGTGAAACGCATTCCCGATGTGCGCACCTATGTGAGCGTGGACGGCGGTATGACCGATAACCCGCGCTATGCGCTTTATCAGGCGCCGTACACGGTGGTACTGCCCGAACGAGCGGCGGCGGAGCCGATCGAGACGGTGACGGTCTCCGGCCATTGCTGTGAAAGCGGCGACCTGCTCCAAGAAAACGTGCCGCTTCCCGCTGTAAAACGCGGCGATTTGCTCGCGTTTCTCACCACCGGCGCGTATAACTACGCGATGTCGTCGAACTATAACCGCTACCCGAAACCGGCGGTCGTGATGGTGAACGACGGCAAAACCCGTGTGGTTGTTCGTCGCGAGACGTTTGAGGACGTGGCACGAAACGACGTGTAAACGGCGCAAAACGGTGTAAATTGCGTAAAAAAAGTTGCGTAAGAAGAGGGGTCGTCGTATGAAAAAACTTTTGTCGTTCTTCCTTTCGGTTTGTATGGTGTTGACCCTTGTGCCTGCGTTTTCCGTGGGTGTTTCGGCAACGTCGGCGACACGTCCTTACGATACGCAGCCGCTCGGCGACGTGAACGCCGACCAGCTGGTCAACGCCAAAGATGTTCTGCTTTTGCGCAAATATATTTCGTCCGAGCGCGTGACTATGGACACCGCTCACGCGGATATTACGCGGGATAAAGCGGTCAATATGAAAGACATCCTTGCCGTGCGCAAAACGGTGGTGGGTCTTCTTTTAACGACAACGGCGTTTTTGGCGGACAACGTTCCCGCCTACCAAAACAGTCCGTCGGTCGCGATTAAAGGGAACATGCCCGATTTTTCGTCGTCCGAATTGACACGTAGCGCGTACGAAACATACAGCGCGCTCGACAAACTCGGTCGTTGCGGGCTGTGCATTTCCTGCATCGGGCAGGAACTGATGCCCACCGAAGCGCGCGGCGATATCAGTTCGGTGTACCCGACGGGCTGGATTCAAGGGAAATACAGCGTTGTGAGCGGAGGATATCTCTACAACCGTTGCCATTTGATTGGGTTTCAGTTGACGGGCGAAAACGCCAACGTGAAAAACCTCATCACCGGCACAAAATACCTCAACAACGACGGGATGTTGCCTTTTGAAAACAAGGTGGCGGACTATATCCATTCTACCGGCAACCACGTGTTGTACCGCGTGGAACCGATTTTTGTGGGCAAGGATTTGCTCGCGCGCGGGGTACAAATGGAAGCGATGTCGGTGGAGGATAACGGTGCCGGTATCCGCTTTAACGTGTTCTGCTACAACGTGCAAAAGGGGATTACGCTCGATTATGCAAGCGGCGGAAACCGCCTGACTGTGGATACCACCAAAAAGACAACCACTACAACCAAAAAAGTCACCACGACCACCAAAAAGGCGACTACCACGACAAAAAAAGTGACGACGACTACCAAAAAGGCGACTACCACGACAAAAAAAGTCACCACGACCACCAAAAAGGCGACGTCGCCCACGTATGCGCCGCTGGGCAGTTACGTACACAGCAAGAGTTCCAAGGTGTTTCACCGTCCGGATTGCTACCATATCGGTTCCATTAAAGAAGCCAACCGCATAATCACCTACGATTCACGGGATACGTTGATTGCGGCGGGGTACAGCCCGTGCAAGGATTGCAACCCGTAACCGCCTCGCGCAAAAAGACAAGATAAAAGCCGCAGAACATACGAACGTATGCCTGCGGCTTTTTTTAATGTAAAAATTCTTAAATTCCGACGTGAACGAGGTCTGCCATCGTGTAAAATCCGGCGGGTTTCGTCACAAGGAATTCCGCGGCGGAGAGAGCGCCGCTTGCAAACGATTCTTTCGACTGCGCCGCGTGGGAGAGGGTAATGACCTCGTCGTGGCCGCAGAACAGTACGTCGTGTTCGCCGACAATGGTGCCGCCGCGCACGGAAGAATAGCCGATTTCGTGCGGTGCGCGTTTTTGACGCACGGCGTGGCGGTCAAAGGTCGGTTGCGGCTCATAGGGGAGCGCACCCGCCACCGCTTTGCCGAGGAGAAGCGCCGTGCCGGACGGGGCATCCACCTTTTGGTTGTGGTGTTTTTCGACGATTTCCACGTCGAAGCCCTCACCGAGAATACCGGCGGCGACTTTGCACAGTTCCGCAAGCACGCTGATGCCGAGCGACATATTGGCACTTTGGAAAACGGCGGTGTCCGCCGCGGCATCTTTCAGCAGTTGTTCATCCTGCGCCGACAGTCCGGTCGTAGCAACCACGAGCGGCAGTTGTTTCGCCCGTGCGTAGCGCACGATAGCGGGAAGTCCGCTCGGGTGGGAAAAGTCGATGATGACGTCCGCTTCCACCGCGCAGTTTTCGGGGTTGCCGAACACGGGAAATCCCGCGTGGCTTTCCACGTTAATATCCACGCCTGCCACAATCTCGCAATCGCATCGCGCGGCAACCAAATTCGTGACCACGCGACCCATTTTGCCGTTACAGCCGCACAAAAGAATTCGCATTTCCGATACGTCCTTTCCTTTGACGATAAGAGTTGACAACTTACGCTTTCAGTAAACCGTATTTATCGAGCACGGCACGCAGTTTCGCGCGGTTTTGTTCGCTGAGTCCGACGAGCGGTAAGCGCACGTCGCCCACGTTCCAGCCCATCATATTCATCGCTTCTTTGACCGGAATGGGGTTGACGTCGCAGAACAGCGTGTTGGCGAGTTCGAGGTATTTCAGCTGCAAATCGCGGCTTTCGTCCGGCTTGCCCTCAAACCATTTGGCGCAAATCTCGTGCGTTTCGCGCGGGATGACGTTGGACAAAACGGAGATGACACCTTTCGCGCCGAGTGCGAGCATGGCAACGATTTCGTTGTCGTTGCCGGAATAGATGTCGATATCACAGCGGGACGCAATTTCCGCCACCGAGGCGAGGCTGGCGTTCGCTTGTTTTAAGCCCACGATGTACGGGTTTTTTGCAAGTTCCACCACCGTGTCCGGGTTGATGTTCACGCCGGTGCGGGAGGGGACGTTGTAGAGAATGGTGGGCATTTTCGCTTCGTTCACCGTTTTTTCGTAGTGGGCGATAAGACCCGCTTGCGAGGTTTTGTTGTAGTACGGGGTGACGAGCAAAATTGCGTCGGCGCCCATTTCTTTCGCTTCCTGCGACAGATGGATACCGTAGGCGGTGTCGTTCGAGCCGGTACCCGCGATGACGGGAACGCGACCGTTCGTCTGTTCCACCGCGGCTTTCATCACGGCGATGTGCTCCTCGTCGTCGAGGGTGGACGATTCGCCCGTAGTGCCGCAGGTGATGATGGCATCGGTGCCGTTTTTAATTTGATCTTCCACCAGCTCGCGGTACAGTTCGATATCCACCGAGCCGTCCGCTTTCATCGGGGTGACGATAGCCACGCCCGCGCCGGTAAAAATGGTTTGTTTTGACATAAGAGATTCCTCCGTTTCGATGATGAGTAAATACGGCTTGTTTATCAGAGGGAATTAGATGTAGTGCTCCGCGCAAAGGAGTTCGGCAAGGAGCACCGCACCGCCCGCCGCACCGCGCAGGGTGTTGTGGGACAGACCGACGAATTTATAGTCGTACTGGCTGTCCTCGCGCAGACGGCCGAGAGAAATCGCCATACCGCCTTCGAGGTCGCGGTGGAGATTGGTTTGGGGCATATTGTCTTCCTCAAAATAGTGGAGGAACTGTTTCGGAGCGCTCGGGAGGTTCAGTTCCTGCGCGCGGCCGCTGAAATTCTTCCAGGTATCGAGGATTTGCTCTTTGGTGGGTTTGTTTTCAAAGCGCACAAATACGGCGGCAAAGTGACCGTCGGTCACCGGCACGCGCAGGCATTGTGCGGTAAACGCAGGGGAGGTGGCGGGGACGATTTTGTCGCCCTCGATTTTACCCCAGATTTTCAGCGGCTCCTGCTCGGATTTTTCTTCCTCGCCGCCGATATAGGGGATGACGTTGTCAACCATTTCGGGCCAGCGCTCAAAGGTTTTGCCCGCGCCGGAAATCGCCTGATAGGTGCAGACGACGGCTTCTTTCACGCCGAATTTCGACAGCGGGAAGAGCGCCGGCACATAGCTTTGCAGCGAGCAGTTGGATTTGACGGCGATAAAGCCGCGTTTGGTGCCGAGACGTTTGCGTTGGGCTTCGATAATTTGGATGTGGTCGGCGTTGAGTTCCGGCACGACCATCGGCACGTCCGGCGTGTTGCGGTTGGCGCTGTTGTTCGACACCACCGGGCATTCCGCCTTGGCATACGCTTCTTCAAGCGCGCGAATTTCGTCTTTTTTCATATCCACGGCGCAGAACACGAAGTCCACTTTGGATGCGACTTCTTCCACGTTCGAGGCATCCAGCACGACCATATCCGCCATGGATGCGGGCAACGGGGTTTTCATAACCCAGCGGTCGCCGACGGCTTCTTTGTACGTTTTGCCGGCGCTGCGAGGACTTGCCGCCAGCGCCGTGACGGTGAACCACGGATGATTTTCGAGCAACGTCGCAAAACGCTGACCGACCATGCCGGTGCAACCGATGATACCTACTTTGTAATTCATAAAAGAACACTCCTTTATTACGCGCGTGCGCGCATAAATATAAAATATGTCCTACTTATAATACCACCGAAAACCGCGGTTTGTCAAGCAATTCCGCACTTTCTGAAAAATAAATTTGCAAAACAAGAAAAAATGCGGTACAATAAAGAAAATCGACTTGAAAAAGAGAGGATACACCGTGAAAACCAGCGACTTTTTTTATGAATTACCACCCGAGCGTATCGCCCAAACGCCGATAGAACCGCGTGACCACAGCCGTCTGCTTGTGATGAACCGCGCCGAGGATACGCTGACCGATACCTATTTTTATGATATTGAACGCTATTTAAGACCGGGAGACACGCTGATTCTCAACGACAGCCGCGTGATTCCCGCCCGCCTTTACGGACATCGCGAATCGACCGGTGCGCGGGTGGAATTACTCCTCTTGAAACCGCTCGGCAACGACAAGTGGCAAACGCTCGCCCGTCCCGGCAAACGCATTAAAGAAGGGGATACCCTTGTGTTCGGCGAGGGGAAACTGAAAGCGCTCGTTTGCGAGGCGGACGGTGCGGAGCGCGTGGTGCAATTTTCGTATGAGGGAAACAATTTTTACGCCCTGCTGGAAGAAATCGGGCAGATGCCGCTCCCGCCGTACATCAAAGAAAAACTGCAAGACAAAGAGCGGTACCAAACCGTCTATTCGCGTGAACTCGGCTCCGCCGCCGCACCCACCGCGGGGTTGCATTTCACTCCCGAGCGGCTCGAATTCATCAAAAAAATGGGCGTAGACATCGGGTTTGTTACCCTACACGTCGGGCTCGGGACGTTCTTGCCTGTAAAGGTGGATAACATTACAGACCACAAAATGCACAGCGAGCATTACGAACTGTCCGCCGAGACCGCCGACCTCATCAACCGCACCAAAGCGCGCGGCGGACGGGTGATTGCGGTCGGGACAACCAGTTGTCGCACGCTTGAAAGCATCGGAATGAAAAACGGAAAAATCGAGCCGGCAGAAGGGTTTACTGATATTTTTATCTATCCCGGTTATACCTTTTCCGTGCTCGACGGGTTGCTGACAAACTTCCATTTGCCGGAGAGCACCCTCATTATGCTCGTCTCCGCTTTCGCGGGGTATGACCGCACGATGAACGCCTATAAACACGCCGTGGATGCCGAATATCGCTTTTTCAGCTTCGGCGATGCGATGCTTATTCTGTAAAGTGCGATTGCTTTACACAGAAAAAGAGGAATTGTCTATGGAAATCAAAAAAACGGTCGGTTCTGCCCGGCGCGGTGTGTTTGAAACGCCGCACGGAACGGTGCAAACGCCGGCATTTATGAACGTAGCGACCTGCGGCGCGATTAAAGGTGCACTCGATACCGAGGATTTGCGCCAAATTAAGTGCCAGGTGATGCTGTCGAACACCTACCACCTGCACGTGCGCCCGGGCGACTCCCTTGTGCGCGACCTCGGCGGGTTGCACAAGTTTTCCGGCTGGACGGGGCCCATTCTCACCGACAGCGGCGGGTTTCAGGTGTTTTCGCTCGCCGGTCTTCGCAAAATCAAGGAGGAGGGCGTGACCTTCCAATCCCACGTGGACGGGCGCAAACTGTTTATCGGGCCGGAGGAGAGTATGCGTATCCAATCGAATCTCGGCTCCACCATTGCGATGGCGTTTGACGAGTGCGTGGAAAACCCCGCCGCCTATGACTACGCCGCGCAATCGTGCGCCCGCACGACCCGCTGGCTCGACCGTTGTCAAGCGGAAATGGCGCGCCTGAACGCGGGTGACGCGCTCAACAAACAGCAATTGCTGTTCGGTATCAACCAGGGATGCACCTACGACGACTTGCGCGTGGCGCACATGAAAGAAATCGCCGCGATGGGTCTTGACGGTTATGCCATCGGCGGGCTTGCCGTCGGTGAGCCGACGGAGGAGATGTATCGCATTATCGAAGCGGTCGAACCGTTTATGCCGACCGACAAACCGCGCTATTTAATGGGTGTCGGTACGCCGGTGAACATTTTGGAGGGCGTGTATCGCGGGGTGGATTTGTTCGACTGCGTGATGCCGGCGCGGAACGCGCGCCACGGCCACGTGTTCACGTGGAGTGGGCGGCGCAATATGCTCAACGAAAAGTACGAGCGCGACCTGCTCCCGATTGACGAGGAGTGCGATTGCCCGACCTGCCGCCGCCATTCGCGCGCGTATATCCGCCATTTGTTCAAAGCGAATGAGATGCTCGCTATGCGGCTTTGCGTGACCCACAATCTCTATTTTTACAATACGCTGATGGAGAAAATCCGTGACAGCCTCGATAACGGCACGTTCCCTGAATTTTATGCAACCTACCGCGAAATTTTGGATAAAAGAATATGAAGAAACCCGCAACCGAAACGTGAACAAGTCCAGTAAAAACGGACAATAGACAAAATCCCCCTATTGTAGGATAATACTACAGTAGGGGGATTTTTTGGAGAGAGGAAACATTATGCGTTGACCTGCACAAGTTCGCCTGTGCGGAACGTTTCGTTCAGGTCATAGAGCAAATCGCCGTTTTTGGTGACGACCACCAAACGGGTTTCGTTTTCGGGGGAGATGGCGTAATTCATATAGTGACGTTCATGGGACACCGCACCCTTTTCAAAAGGCGAGGAAGCAAATTTGACACAGGAAATCAGTTCACCGTTATCGCCTTTATACGCATCCCAACCGGCAAACGACGGGCCGTCTTTTTTTCCGACATAGACCGCCACCGATCCGAGGGAAACGTAGGCATTCACTTGATTGTCCAACGAAACGTCGGGGGCATCGGGAACGGTCAGCGGTTTGCCGTTGCAGTACACCTGCCCGGTTGTTTTGTCTTGGGTAACTACATCGGTGTCGCCAAAGGAAATTTCGGCATTGGCGATATTTTTGTAGGTGTAATAGCAAACGGGCTGTTTGTGGATTTCGGTGGTGATGGAGACTTCATTTTTGTCCACCGCATACCCGGCAACCACGCCAATCGACGTTGCCATCAGCAACGCCACGCACGCTGCGATGACCGCGGCGCGTTTCACGATTGCGCGGCGCACTTTGCGAAACGGTTTGACCGGCGTTTCGTCGGCAACTTTCGTCGGCGTGACAGCGACGGTGCCGGCTTCGTAGGCGCGGCGACAGTCGTCACATTCCGCCAAATGCTCGCGGACGGTTTCAGCGGTTTCGTCGCTGCACAAATTGTCCGCATACAGCGGTAACAGATCGTTGACGATAGCGCAATTCAGTTTCATACAATCGCATCCTTTCGACATTGTTCAATGAGTTTTTGTTTGGCACGGAAAAAGGTGACACGCGCCCAGTTCTCGGTTTTGCCGAAAATCTGTGCAATTTCGTCATAGCCGAGTTCACCCATCACGTGTAGTGAGAACACCTCTTTATACGGTTCGGCAAGCGCGTGGAGCGCCGCATGGACGGTTGCCGCCGTGTCGCGATCGGCAAGTGCGTCTTCAATCGAAAAAGGGCTTTGCAAATCGATATCGTTCAGCGATTCGTGGCGGTTTTCCCGCTTTTTTATCGCGTTGACAAATAGGTTGTGGGCGATTGCGCATAGCCACGTGTCTATGGCGCAGTTTCCCTTGAACGATTCGGATTTTTGGATTGCCTGCAAGAACGTGTCTTGGGTCAAATCCTCCGCAAGCGGTTTGTTGCCGCATAGCCGTAAAAGATACCGGTAAACCTTTTCGGCGTATTGCGTATACAGTTCGTCCGCAGATTGCACGGTGTTCTCACCACCTTTCTGTTTATTAGACAATCGGAGTATAGCATATATTACAAAAAAAGAAAACCCCGACCGAGGGCGGCGCAAAATTCCTATCTTGCGCCGCCCAATGGTCGGGGTTTTGTGCTTCGGTTTTAGTGTTCGTGGCAGCAGCCGCCCTCGCAGGAGTCCGGAAGTTCACCCACGAACGGGGTGGGGTCGATGCCGAGGCGGGTGTAATAGTCGGCAATCGCGGCTTTAATCGCTTGCTCTGCAAGAACCGAGCAATGGATTTTGTGCGCCGGCAGACCGTCGAGCGCTTCGACAACCGCTTTGTTTGTC
>JAZRYM010000048.1:0-58469 GCA_045600765.1 Acutalibacteraceae bacterium
AACAAAATTGCAACAGCCCTTCCGGTTGACCGGAAGGGCTGTTTTTGTATAGGTAGAAACGCGGTGTAGGGACCGGCGTCCCGACGTTCCTTTATGGGATTTTGCGCCCAACCAACGGCGTGCGTGTAGGGGACGGCGACCCCGACGTCCCTTTTGCGGGATTTTGATGTGACCAATGGCGGCACCGTAGGGCAGGGGCTAACGGAGCCGAGCGCCGCCGGTGGCGGAGAAAGCGAGGCGGAGTTATGGCAGCGGTCAAACCGCCGTGCCGACAGGCACATTAGGCGGTTTGGGCACCGCAACCGGAAATGCTCCTGCCGTTTTAGAATTTTGCACCGACCAACGGCGGCAAGACCAAGGCCTTGCCCTACAAAACCGCCATAGGTTTTATCAAAATTCAAAAAACGGACCGTCGGGGACGCCGGTCCCTACACCGCGTTTGTGCGTTGACGTAGGTCGGTGCGGAATTCCACAAAGGGACGTCGAGGCGCCGTCCCCTACACCACGTTTGTGCGTTGGCGCGGGTTTGGTGCGAAATCCCACACCCACCGCTACGCGATGTTCGGCTGATTGTATAAAAAACCACTAAATTCCTCTACTTTTTTTGTTTCCCCCTCTTGACAAGTTAGTGTTGGCTAACTATAATGGGTTGTGTTAGAATGAATACCGTGAAAATTGTGCTTGCGAGAGGGTGTTTTGTATGCCGAAAACGGTCAACGATTTGAAAATCGGCGAAGGTGGCGTGGTCACCGCGCTCGGTTGTTCCGGCGCGCTTCGCCGCCGCATTATTGATATGGGCATTACCCCCGGCGCACACGTGATTATGCGCAAAGAAGCGCCGATGGGCGACCCGATTGAAATCAACGTCCGCGGCTATGAACTCAGTATTCGCCGCTCGGAAGCAAAAGAGATTGAAATCACGCCGGAGGTAGTCAAATGAGTTACACCTACGCCCTTGCCGGCAACCCCAACTGCGGCAAAACCACGCTGTTTAACGAGTTGACCGGCTCCAACCAATACGTCGGCAACTGGCCGGGTGTCACCGTCGAGAAAAAGGCGGGACAACTGAAAAGCCACGGCGAAGACATCACGGTGGTGGACCTGCCGGGTATCTACTCCCTCTCCCCCTACTCTGCCGAAGAAATGGTCAGCCGCAATATGCTTCTTGAAGACCACCCCGATGCCATCATCGACGTGGTGGATGCGACCAACTTGGAACGCAACCTCTATTTGTCGTTGCAGTTGGCGGAGCTGGGACTGCCGATGGTCATCGCCCTCAATATGATGGATATGCTCAAACAGCGCGGCATTATCATCGACACACACAAAATGGAACACTTGCTCGGCATCCCGGTGGTACCTATTTCCGCCGCGCATGGGCAGGGCATTGACAAACTGATTGACCGCGCGTTTCACGACGGCGCCAAACGGCTCGGCAAAGAGGTGCTCCCGTTCGACGAGCAGACCATTGCCAAGCGGATTGAAAAGGCGTTTCCCGACAACCCCTATATCCACCACGAACTGCACGAACGCCGCGAACACCACGGCGCGGAATACCGCTCCACCTACAAAATCGACGAGATTTACGAAGCGGACGTGCTGGAAGCGCTGTTGCGCATTGAAAAAATCATTGAGCCGAAATGTATGAAAGCGAATATGGCATTGCGCTGGTCGGCGGTCAAACTGATGGACGACGACCCGCCGACGATTGAAGCGCTCGGGTTGAGCCAAGGCGAAGCCTTGCTGATTGATGAAATCGCGACCGCGCTCGAAACGGACAAAATGCAACGGGATATGGTGATTGCCGACCAGAAATACAAGTTTATCTGCAAGGTGTGCGACGAGTGTGTCGTTCATCTGAAAAAACCGGGTGAACTGACCGTCTCCGACAAAGTGGACAAAGTGGTCACCAACAAATACCTCGCCATTCCCGTGTTTGCGGGCGTGATGGCGCTTGTGTTTTTCCTCACGTTCGGGCCGATTGGCTCCTTTTTGACCGACGGCGTGGCGGCGGGAATTGACGCGCTGACCAACGCCCTGCGCGCGGGATTGTCCGGCGCCGGTGCCTCCGCGTGGGCAATATCGCTCGTGTGCGACGGCATTGTGGCGGGTGTCGGGTCGATTGTGTCCTTCTTCCCGCAAATTCTTCTTCTGTTCTTCTTCCTCTCGGTTTTAGAGGACAGCGGCTATATGGCGCGCGCCGCGTTTATTATGGACAAAGCGCTCCACCGCACGGGATTGTCCGGGCGGTCGTTTGTGCCGATGCTGATGGGGTTCGGTTGCTCCGTTCCCGGCATTATGGCGGCACGCACGCTTGAAAACGAGCGCGACCGACGGCTCACCATTATGCTCACGCCGTTTATGTCCTGCTCGGCAAAAATGCCGGTGTACGCGCTGTTTATCGCCGCCTTTTTCCCGCGGTACGCGGGATTGGTGATTTTCGGCATCTACGCGCTCGGGCTTTTAATGGCGATTGTGTGCGCCACCGTCCTCAACAAAACGGTGCTCAAAGGCGGCCACGCACCGTTTGTTATGGAACTGCCGCCCTACCGCCTGCCCACCGCAAAAACGCTGTGGATGCATTTGTGGGAGCGTATCAAGGACTTCGCCGTGCGCGCCGGAACGATTTTGCTCGCCGCATCGGTGATTATCTGGTTCTTGCAATCGTTTGACCTCTCGCTTCACCTGCTCACGCCCGAGCAAGCGGGCGACAGCATCCTTGCCCTCATCGGCAAAGGTCTTACGCCGTTCTTTATCCCGCTCGGGTTTGGCAACTGGCAAACGTCGGTGGCGCTCGTCTCCGGCTTTGTTGCCAAAGAAGCGGTGGTGGGCACGCTCAACATTCTCATCTCCCCCGTCTCCGACGCGGCGATGCACGCCGCGCTCGGGTCGATGTTTACCCCCGTTGCGGCGCTCGCATTCCTCGTGTTCGTGCTGCTTTACTGCCCGTGTGTCGCGGCGTTTTCCGCGATGAAACGGGAGTTCCGCTCATGGAAATGGGCGGTCGGCACCGTCGCGTTCCAAACCGCCGTCGCGTGGGTCTCCGCCCTGTGCGTCTACCAATTCGGCACGCTGTTTGTGCATTTGGTGCAGATGTTGTAAAAATCAACGTCTTTTGCGAAACGAATAGAAATGGTGCACCTACCCGCGGCAACACCGTAGAACAAGGTCTACCAACGCGCTTCGCTTGTATGGATAAGTGCCGCCGTTGGTCGGTGCGTTATTTTCGTGAGGGGCGTGGGGGGGGCCGCCCCCCACACAACCCCCCCGGGGGGGGGTGTACCTCCGAGGGGGCGGCGCCCTCGACGTCCCTTTCCGGAATTTTTCTCTCACCCCGTGGCAAGTCGTTTGCAACACCACACACCTCCACACTTTTCTCCACACACAAAAAGCCCGCGTTATCTAACGATAGCGCGGGCTTTTTTCATTCTTTTTCTATTGTTGTTTCTTCCGTTATTTCCTCTTTCGGTTTGCCGTAAACCACCCGTTTCAAACGGCGGTCAATCGTGTCCCCGAGCAGGTCAAGACCTTTGTTCAGGTAGGTCAATTCAAACAAACTCTTTCGGAAAATTTCAAGTAGCGTACACGTCAAATAAATGACCAAAACGGCAAGAAGCACTTCTATGGTCATCTTCCACGTCGGCTCGATGACAATACCGGCAAAACGGTTTGTCAGGTAATAGCGCCACACCACTTGTTGGGCGTGGATGATATACACGGCGAACGCCGAGCCGGAAATGGTGAAAATAAACTGCCGCAACCGTTTGGACGACACATCAATCTGCATAAACAGCCACAAAAGACACAGCGACCCGACCACCACAAGCGGCGACGTGTACGAGGTGACGATACCGCGGCGCGTATACAAAACGGTGTTTTGCGGGTCATCCACAATAAACGTGCCCATAAAGAAATACCAGCCCACCGCAAGCGCGACACAGACGAGATACCCCACAAGGCACGCCCATTTTTTCGGTTTGAAACCCGCTTCATAATAGCGGCGCACGCACGCACCGGTCAAGTACATCACCACAAGCCACATGGACGAATACCCGCCGCCTGTGCCAAAGAGGTCGTAGTCCCCATAACTGCGAAAAGCGGCAATCGCGCCGTACAAACAAATGCCCGTCAAGGCGGCGGCGCAAATCAGCGCCAATTTTTTGTGGCTGACAGCGGCAATCGCCTTGTTGAGAAGCGGCATCAGCAAAAACAGCAGGGTATACATATTAAAGTACCAATACTGTTTCGCGGAAATGGGCAACAGGGCGCTGATATAGTCCGTCGCGGTCACCGTATACATCTCGTAATCCGGGCGAACGTTCGGGATAAGGCAACTCACGAACTGGTTGAAGCCGTGGAACAGCGTGGGCACTTTGTCGATGATAAACACCATCAACACTCCCCAAAACGCCACCATCGCCCACATTTTCAGCCACTTTTTCGTCGCCCATTTGGAGCGGAGCGCCACAAACCCGGAAACGAGCGCAAATAGATTGACCGCGCCGAACGCGGCAATTTCCATCGACACCGCGGACACGTTGGTCGACGAAAACGCCACCGCACCGGCGGCGGAAAACACACCGCCTTGCCCGAGGACGTGAAGGGTCACAACGAAGAAAATGGATACAATGCGAAGCAGTTCGATTCCGGCGTGTTTCCTGCGCGGAAGCGACTGTTCTATCGGATTTTGCATCAACAGAGACTCATCCGCCACACAACATCTCTCCCATTCAAAAGCATAAAAAATCCAACCGTTTTTCCGTCAAAAATGACCGCCGCCACCGCCGTGGCTGACGCCGCCGGAACTGGTGTGCGAACCACCGCCGCCGCTGTCATTGTCTTTCGGCTTGGCGGTACGGGTCACGGTGTTGTAGAGGAACTGTTCCTCTGCCAGCGTAACGTTGAGACTGCCCGGTTTCAGGTAGTTATTCGCCGCCGGCTGGAAACGGACGGTTTTGAGCTTCGCTTTCATAGAAGTCACCGCGATAAGCGCAATAATGAACCCTATAAAAAGCGCCGCAAGAAGCCGTTGCCAGCTGAAAAACGCGGTTTCGTGAACAATTTCGCGTTTCACCTCGGCAACATAGCCTTCAAACGCGTCGGCATAGTTACCGGCAGATAAATCGCTTCCGATACGGTCGCCGACCGCGTAAGCATCCACCCATTCGATGCACTTGCCGCAGGTGGACACCCACCACGCGCGCTCATCCATTGAGATAAGAAGCAACACGCCGTCTTCCCCGCTTTCTCCGCGGCCATAACCGTTTTGGTCATAAAAATCATCGGCAAAGGTCATGGCGTTTCTGGTACCAAGCGAAGGCGTTGTCACAACCACAATGTCGCAGTTCATCTTGTCGCTGGTTTCGTTTAACAAACTGAGCAATTCGGATTTTTCCACCGTGGTCAACAGGTTGGCACCGTCCACAAGCAGGCTGGTACCCTGACCGGACAAACTCATAAAATTGTCCTTCGTCTCCTGCGCTCCCATACGATTGGCAACACGGATAGCATACGAACGCATCAACGCCACGTAGTTGCAATCGGAAGCGTCGTACTCCTCTTGAAGAACGGAATCGTCAATCGAGTGGGCGCAAGTTCCGCTCGGATACAACGCACTTTGCGAGTCATCCACCACAAGAAGCAGCATAACGCCGTCATCGGTCTTTCCGCGACCGTAATCGTTTTTCTCGTAAAAATCTTTAAGGTAGTCCATACCGCTTTGATTTCCGTCAAGGGATGCCACGGTAAGAACGGCAACGTCAAAGCCGACCTTATCGCTGACTTGGTTGAGCAGCTTGGAAACTTCCTCTTGTTCCGTCGCCGTCAGTACCTTGGCTTGGTCCACAAGCAAGTCCGAACCGCTTTTCGCGGAAACGGAAACCGCAAACAGCGCGGCAAACAGCACTAAACACCCGAGAAGGGCGAAAATTCGTTTTGTCATCTTCGTCCCCTCCCTTACAGAATCCCGAAATAGCCGATGATGCCGAACACCGCGGCCGAAATTCCCGCCGTAAGGCCCAAAAGCCAGCGCCACCACGCGGCTTTATCGCACGGCAAATCGCCTACGAATTTGCCCGTTTGCCCGTTCATCGCAAAGGTGTATTGATACCCGTTCCACGTCGTGTTGAGAAGCCACACGGGATAGAGCGCATAGCGCGCCTGCCCGTTTTGCAGGTGAACGGTGCTGTTTTCCGGTGTCACGGTGGCAAACCCCGTCACGGTGGAGGCAAACACCTCTTCGGTACTGCGTTTAATCCGCGCGTTGGCGCGGTCAATGCTCTCCTCGGCGCTCACGTCGTATTTATCCGCAAAAAAGCCGGAGAGATACGCCGTTTGAAAATCCACCGCCTGCGAAAAATCGAACGGCTCAATGGATTCCATCAAATCGTCCGGCATCCGAAGCGACCCGTCCACCGGCACGTGCTGAAATCCGAGGTCACCGGCGCGAAGCACCATATAATGCCCCGTTTCAGTGTAGTCGTAGTCGTCGTCGCTCCAATGATGCACCGTGGTAGCGTGGTAACGAATGTTGGCATCCGCATCCGCGTCAAACAGCCAAAACGGCACGTAAATACCTTTGATTTCGTCGATGTGATTTTGTTGCTTAAACACTTTGGGAAGCAACCGCTTACCCTGCAAATGTTTTTCAAGACCGGCTTTCGCCGCCGCTTTATCCAGTTGAAACGGAATCACCAAATCGGGACGCAAATCGCCCGAAAGGTTCCCTTTCATCACCACGGGATTGCCGCAAAACGGGCAGGACGTTGCCGCCGTCGTCGTTTGGCAGGCAATCTCACCGCCACAAGTTTCACACACATACGTGGCAAGCGCGGTTTCCTCCCCCTCTTGCCATTCACCGCCGACGTCCGTTTTCCATTTCATTTCATCCGGCGCATCCATTTTTAATCCGTCGTCGTACTTCTGTAACGTCTCCATTTCGAACTCGGTTCCGCAAAATTCGCATTTGACCTTTTGCGAACCGGGTGTAAACACCATACGTCCGTTACAGCAAGGACAGGTAAATTCCAACAGGTTTCCCATACAAAGTACCTCCTTTTATGTTCCACCAAGAGTGCAGTATACCATAAAGAGAGCAAAAAGTCAACTTTGCACCCATTCGGAACGGTCGTAGGAAAAGAGGTTGACGTCGTAAATGTTCTCAATCGACGCCTTTTCGGAAGCGATGGCACGTCCCGCACCGAGCGCCACACAGTCGGCGGGATGGTCGGCTTTGTGACATTCCACCCCGAGTTCCCGCGACAGCCGTTCGCACAATCCAAATAAATTAGCGCAACCGCCCGACACGGTAATCCCGTTTGTCATCACATCTCCCGCCATTTCGGGCGGCGTGTTGTCAAGCACCTCCTGAACAGCCGAAAGAATGGTCGAAAAGGAGGCGGAAAGCGCCTCAAATACGTCGGCGGCGGTCACCGTTTTGACACACGGAAGACCCGAAACGCCGTCTCTGCCGCGCACTTCCATCGAGCCCTCTCGCGGCAAAAGACCGCCGATTTCCCGCTTGATTTGCTCCGCGGTTTTTTGTCCGATAAGGTGATTGTAGCGACTGCGTACCATACGAACGATGGCCTCATCCATATCGTCGCCCGCCATTTTCACCGATTTGGCAGATGCCACGTTTCCGAGCGAAAGCACACCGATATCGGTCGTACCCGCACCGATATCCACAATCATATTGCCGAGCGGCTCCTCTACCGACAACCCCGCGCCGAACGCCGCGGCAATGGATTCTTCCACCAACGCCACGCGGCGAATGCCCACCGCCGTTGCCGCCTGCACCACCGAGCGTTCCTCCACCTCGGTTGCCACCGCGGGAACGGCAATCGCGGCGCGCGGCTTAAACACTTTGAACGCGCACACTTTGTTGACGAACGCGCGCAACATCTTTTCCGCCGCATCGTAATCGGATACCACCCCTTTGCGCATCGGGCGAATTACCCGAATGGTGGCGGGCTCTTTCTCCATCATTTCATAGGCTTCACTTCCTACGGCAATGACTCGCCCGCGTTTTGTCTCCACCGCAATCGCCGCCGGTTCGCACAGCACGATACCCGCGCCCTCACGGTAAATCGCCACTTTGGACGTGCCCAAATCAATTCCCAAATTGGTTCCCGTCATTCGGATTTCCCCCTCTCCAACCGAGTTTTCGCAAGCGTAGCCCCGTAAACGGCGCGTGCTTTGTAAATTTTCAGTATCAGCGCACATTCGCGCAAGGTCGCGCCGGTGGTGCACACGTCATCCACCACCAAAAACCGCTTGTCCGACACGTCCGCATCGGCAAGACAGTCAAGCGCGCCACGCAAGTTCCCCTCGCGTTTGGACGCTTCGACCTCCTTTTGCGGTTTGGTCGGAAACGCCTTATACAGTGTCGGATACACGGGCAAACCAAGTCGTTTGCCCACCTCCCGCGCGAGCCACTCACTCTGGTTATAGCCGCGCGCACGGTAGTCGGCATTTTCCATCGGTACAAAGGTCACCGCATCAAACGGTATACCCTCAAACTCCTGCTGTACCGTTTCGGCGATTTCGCGCGCATAGTGAGCGGCGGCAAGGCTTGTCCCTCTTGCCTTAAAGCGCAACACGCCGCGCTTAACCGCGCCCTCATACCGAAACGGCGCACAGACCGCGTCAAGTACGGTATCTACGCTTTGGCAGGTGCACACCGCTTTCGACAGCCCGCACCGATGACACAGCGGACGTTCCTGCCGCGGCAACGTCGCGGCGCAGTAGTTACATACCGCGACACCCGCGTGCACCACAGTATCGCAAAAGACACACCGTTCCGGGAAGAACACCGCAAGTGCCCGCCTTGACAGCGGCAACCGTGTTTTTCTCATACCGCACCGTCCTCGTCCCACGCGGTCAAAAAGGTTTTGAGACCGCTGTACCGCAAAGTTTTGCGGTCGTTTTCAATCATCCGCATAAGCACGCCGTCGTTCCCTACAATCACCAGCAGGTTTTTGGCGCGGGTAACGGCGGTATACAGCAAATGACGGTAGCAAAGCGGTGTCGGCACGTCAAACAGCGGAATAACCACAATGTCAAATTCGTTGCCCTGACTTTTATGTACCGTCGTCGCGTAGGCGAGTTCCAAATCCTCCGCATCGGCGCGCAGATAGGTAACGACACGCTCATCATCAAACCGCACGGTCAAGCAATCGTCCCGCTTGTTCACCTCGGTCAGCACGCCGATGTCGCCGTTAAACACGCCCGTTCCCACCGTGCCGTCCGTTTTCGTCCACGACAGGTCGTAGTTGTTGCGCGTTTGCATCACCTTGTCGCCCACGCGGAACATCCGAAATCCCGCCGTAAACTCCGCTTTGGTGGCAGAGGGCGGGTTGCATTTGTCTTGAAGCGCCTTGTTGAGTTCTTCCGTGCCGACCCGCCCTTTGCGCGCGGGAACAAGCACCTGAATTCCCTCAAACATATTGGTACCGTAAGTCTCGGGCAGACGGCGGGAGCACAAATCCACCACCGCGTGATGAACGGCGGCGGCGCTGTCCCGTTTCAGAAAGAAAAAGTCGGAGTCCTTTTCGCCGGCAAGCGGCGGTTTGCCCGCCACAATGCGGTGTGCGTTTTGCACGATATGGCTTTCGAGCGCTTGACGAAACACCCGTTTCAGTTCCACCGCCGGCACCATTCCGCTCTCCACAAGGTCGCTTAATACGTTGCCCGCACCGATAGCGGGCAGTTGGTGCGCGTCACCGACAAGCACCAACCGGCAATGCGGTTTGAGCGCACGAAGCAGCGCCGAAAAGAGCGCCACGTCCACCATCGACAGTTCGTCCACAATCACGGTATCCGCGTCAAGCGGGTTCATTTCGTCCCGCGCAAAGGAAGGCAAATCGTCCGTCGTCCATTGCACTTCAAGCAAGCGGTGAATGGTTTTGGCATCCCGTCCGGTCAGTTCGCACATTCGCTTGGCGGCACGTCCGGTCGGCGCGGCAAGCACCACCGTTTCACCCTGCGCTTCCAACGCGGTCAAAATGGCTTTCAAGGTGGTCGTTTTGCCCGTTCCCGGCCCACCCGTCAAAATGAAAATCTGCCGCTTCAACGCGGTTTCAATCGCCGTGCGTTGCTCGTTTTCATACACAATGCCGTCCGCGCGCTCCACCGCTTCCAAAAGACGGTCGGTGTCGCCCACGTAAAGCGGCGTTCCCTCCACCCGCGCGCGCACTTCTTTTGCGATGTATTGCTCCTGCACAAACAGTTCCGGCAAAAAGGCAAACGTCTGTCCTCGCAAGGTGGAAAAAACCACTTTTCCACGCCCGGCAAGGGCATTCAATCCGTCGGTCACGGTGTTGAGCGGAATTTGCAACAACCCCGCCGTCACCTCGCACAACTTGTCGGTCGGCAGGCACGTATGCCCGTTGTGCGTGTTGTGGCGCAGTACGTGCATTACCGCCGCCTGCACGCGGCGCGGGTCGTCCGCAAGCCATTGCCGTTCCTCGCAAAAGGCATCCACGCGGTCAAAGGAAACGCCGAGTGTCCCCTCGCACAAAATGTAGGGATTTTCGCGGATTTTATCAACGGCGGCGGCACCCCATTTTTTGTAACAGCGCAAACACTCCGTCGGAGTAAGCCCGAATTCCGCGAGCAGTAACATCGCTTCTCGAAGCCCAAACTGTTCGGCGAACGCCTCGCCCATTTGACGGGCGGTCGCCACCGTAATGCCGGAAATTTCCGCGAGCCGTTCCGGCTCCTCCTGCAACACGCGTAGGGTATCGTCCCCGAACACGCGGACGATTTTCAGCGCGCGGCCGGGCCCAATCCCTTTCACCGCGCCCGAACTCAAATAGCGCAAAATCGCGGAAGCATCGGTCGGCAAACGCCGCTCACATTGCTCCGCGCGAAATTGCGCGCCGAAAGTCGCGTGCTCCGTAAAGGTGCCGCGTGCGCGAATTTGCTCGCCCACCGCCACTTCCGGCAACACGCCGACGACTGTATGTAATTGTTCGTCGCTCGAAACTTCCAGCACTGTCCACCCGTTGTCCGGGTTGCGGAACACCACTCGTTCCACCGTGCCGCACAGTTCCTGCCGTTCTCTGTCGTCCATACCGTTCGTCCTTTGTCTTTCAAATCTTACAGATAAAAACAGTATACTCTATTTCGATAAAAAAAGCAATATTTCCGCCACATTCGACAAAGAAATTCTGCCGTTTTTTTCGATTTTTTCCGTTTTTTGTGTTTCCTCCTCCTCCGTCCAAAACATCACGGGATGTCCCTCCCGTTCCTCCCACAGTTGCACCGTCAGCGGGGTCAACGTCTGCTCGTCCTCACACCGCACAAGCGTCACCGCTTTCATCTCTTTCGGAATCCAAATCCACGCAAAAAACCGCACGATTCCCTCGCATAGTCCGTACACCGCAAGCACACCTACCATCACGAAAAACGCCACGGTACTCATACGCTCGCCCCTTTCCGACAAAATCCCTCCGCGCCCATCCCCGTTTGTCGTTATCAGCCTATGCCAAACGGGCACAAAACGTGAAAAAAGCACCGTCCGCAGACGGTGCTTTTGAAAAATTTGAAGAATTATGTAAAGGAACTTTATGCGAAAATATCGTTCAAATCGTCCATACCGGTGTTGGTCGTCACCACAATCACGCGGTCGTTGGCGTGAACCATATCGTCGCCGCTGGGATAGAGAATTTTGCCGTCACGCACAATGCTGACGATAAGCAAATTCTTTTTGAGTTTCAGCGTTTTCAGCGGCATATCCACACCCTTGAAATCGGTATTCACCTGAAATTCAATCGCTTCCACCTTGCCGCCGACGATTTTGGACAACGCGAGCATACTTCCGCCGGACGAACTCTGCATCGCGCGCACGTACCGCACAATGCGGTCAGCGGCGATGGTGTGCGGCGTAATAACACATTCAATGCCCGCTTTGGAGAGCACTTCACCGAAAGAAATATGGTTGACTTTCGTGATGACTTTCGGCACATTGCACGACCCGGCATACATCGAAATCACCACGTTTTCTTCGTCCAGTCCGGTCAGCGCCACCAGCGCGTCCACCTCCTCGGCGCCTTCCTCTTTCAGCGTTTCGCGGTCGGAGCCGTCGCCGCAAAGCACCGTCGCTTTCGGATAGCGGTCTGCAAGCAGTTCGCACCGTTTCTCGTCACGGTCAAGCACTTTTACGCGGATGCCCGCTTCAAGCAATTCGCGAATAAGATAATAGGCGATTTTGCCGCCGCCCACAATCATCGCGGTGCGGGTTTTGGTGCTCGTAAGTCCCAAAGTGCGGAACAGTTGCGAAATATCGTTCGGCGCGGCGGTTAGGCTGATGCGGTCGCCCTCTTGCGGGACGAAATCGCCGTTCGGAATAATCACTTCGTTGTCGCGTTGCACGGCGCAAATCAAAATTTGCGCTTTGAACAGCGATGACAACTGAGAAAGCGGATGCCCGATAATCGGGCTATCGGCGGGAAGTTTTAGTTCCACGATTTCGATGCGACCTTTGGCAAAAAAGTCCACTTTCATCGCCGACGGGAAACGCAAAATACGGGAAATATCGGTTGCCGCCTCTTTTTCGGGGTTGATGGCAAGACTCAAGTTCAACTCGTCCCGCAAGGTCAACACGCTTTTGGCGTAATCCGGTTCGCGGACACGGGCAATGGTGTGTTTTGCTCCCAACTTTTTGGCGAGCAAACAGCAGATAATGTTCTGCTCATCCGTCGGGGTGACGGCAATCACCAAATCCGCCGTCGGCACACCCGCTTGCACTTGAATATCCTGGTTAATACCGTTGCCCTGGATGCACGAAACGTCCATAGAGTTGCGCGTGACACCGATAACCCGTTCGTTATTGTCTACAACAACAACGTCGTGTCCCTCCTCCACCAAACTTTCCGAAAGGGACGCACCTAATTTGCCGTTGCCGACCACCACGATTTTCATGGGAAAACACCTCGGTTTCTTTTCGATTTACTGGATTTCAATACTTTTCCACGTTCAGTTCCTTGCGCATCGCGCAATAGCTTTCGTGGCGAGAGGGCGCAATTTCGCCCGCTTTAACCGCTTCGCACACCGCGCACCCTTTTTCCGATTCGTGGTGACAGGAAGCGAATTGACAGCGCCCGAGATAGGGCACAAATTCACGAAAACAAAACGGCAGGTTATCGGGGTCTAAATCGGTCAGCCGTTGCAGTTCAAGCGACGAAAACCCGGGTGTATCCGCAAAAAACCCGCCGTCTTCCCGCTCATACAACACGGTCGCGCGCGTAGTGTGCCGTCCGCGTCCGAGTTTGCGGCTGGTTTCACCAATCGGCAAGCCGAGCCGCGGGTCTAAGCGATTGAGGAGAGACGATTTCCCCACCCCGCTGTTACCGGAAAAGACGCAAAACTGTCCTTTCAGTGCTTCGCTCAGCGCAGAGATGCCCTCGCCCGTTTGCGCCGACACGGTAAAGGTGGAAAATCCCGCCTTTTCATACAGCGCGTGCAAAGCGGACACATCCTCCAAATCGGACTTGTTAAACACCACCACCGGCTCGATTTCCTGCTCCTCCGCGAGGGCAATCATCGTGTCGAGTACGGGTAAATTCGGTGCGGGGTCGGTAGCGGACACCACAAGCACCAACGCATCTACGTTGGCGACCGGTGGGCGGCGCAAGGCGTTTTTGCGAGGCAACAACTCCTCAATCGCGCCCGTTCCGTCTTCCTGCACAAACACGCGCACAAAATCCCCCGCAAGAGGCGATGCCCCTTGCCGACGAAGCGACCCGCGCCCGCGACATTCCACCGTTCCCGTATCGGTTTTCACGGTATAAAACCCACCGAGAACGCCGAGAACCCGTCCTTGTTTTTCCATTCGTTATTCCTCTTCCGCGGGCACGTCGGGAGAGGGTTCATCCCCTCCGGCGTTCTGCGGCTCGGTCGTTTTCGACGCCTCGGTTGTTTTCGGTGCTTCGGTCGTCGTCACCGGCTCGCTGAACGAGTGTTTTTCGACGACATTGGCTTTACCCGCCACCGGATCCACCGTGTATTTGTAGTACGGTTGATATTTGCCGGAACCGGCAACCGCAATATGCACCGTCACGCTGTATTTCGTGCCGCGCACTTCGGTAAAGGTCAGCGTTTTGACTCCCAAATCGGAAGGAAGCAGCCCTTGCAATCCTTTGGAGTAATCGGCATTATACGAGCCGTCCACGTACACTTGCAAATCCACCGCGCACGAAACGGACGGCAACGGCAACGCCACTTGCACGTCACGGTAGCCGGAACTGACGACAAGCGCAATCCCCGTGCCGGGTTTCAGGCTCTCGCCGCCGGACGGGCTTTGATCCAGCACCGTTCCCGCCGGTTTGTCACTGTTTATCTCTTTGCTAACCGAGGGTTGAAACCCTTGTTCGGTCAGGCGTTTTATCGCATCGTCCTTTTTCGAGCCGACCACGTCGTCCACTTTGATGGGGTCAGGTTCTTTGACACCCGTACTGACGTAGACGTACACGACGGTACCTTTAACGACCGGCGTATCGGCGGGTGTAATTTTAATGACGTTGCCAACCGCCACGTCGTCCGACGGAGCTTCCACTTTTTGCGGTTCCAACAAAAGCGCTTTCAGCCGCGACATAATCTGCGCTTCCGGCTGACTGCCGTTGATTTCGGGCAACTCGATTGCCTGCGCACCTTTGCTGATAGTCAGCGTCAGCACCTTGGTTTTGGGCTTCACGTGTTTGTTTGCCGCGGGATTTTGCGCCGCCACAAACCCTTTTTCATACTCGTTGTTATACTCGTATTCCAGGGTCACATCAGCGAAATCCTTAAACGTCTCCGCCGACAAATCGTCGTATTTCTTGCCGACGAAGTTGGGCACGACAAGCGTGTCTTTCCCGCCGTTGCCGAAAAGCCAGTTGTTCGCCATCGCCACGATACCGAACACAAGGAGCACCAACAAAATCGCTCCCGCGCCAATCAGCATCCAAAACGGTTTGGAGAAAAGGAATTTTTTCTTTTCAATCGGCTCGGCATTTGCCGGTTTTACGCGGTTCGTCCCTTTGATGCTCGTAATCGCATCCACATAGCGCGTCGGGTTTTCGTCGGTGAGATAGGTATAGGCGAAATGGATGCTGGGATTTTGCTTAAACTCCTGAATATCCTGCAACATCTCCGCCGCCGACTGATAGCGTTTTTCGGGATTTTTCTGCATCGCTTTCATCGTGATTTCTTCGAGACCCTCGGGAATATCGGGGTTGACCTCGGTCGGCTTTTTCGCCTGCGACTGCAACTGCATAATCGCGACCGACACCGCGTTGTCCGCTTCAAACGGCAACATTCCGGTCAGCATTTCATACAACATCACACCGACCGAATAAATATCGGATTTCTCATCGGTCAACGCACCGCGCGCCTGCTCCGGGCTGATATAATGCACCGAGCCGATTGCTTTGTTCGTGTGGTCGGTGCGCACATCGGTACGGGAAAAGCGGGCAATCCCGAAGTCGGTCACTTTAATGGTGCCGTCCGCGAGCAACATAATATTCTGCGGTTTGATGTCGCGGTGCACAATCCCCTTGTCGTGGGCGTGTTGCAACGCGCGCAAAATCTGCTGCACGAAATACACCGCTTCCTGCCACGTCACCCGTTGCTGTTCGATATACTCTTTGAGCGAAATGCCGTCGATGTACTCCATGACGATATATTGGATTTTGTCGCCGAAACTCACGTCAAGCACCTTGACGATATTCGGGTGCGACAAAATGGCAATCGCTTTCGACTCGTTTTTGAACCGACGGGTAAACTCCTCGTTGGTCAAATACTCATCTTTCAGGATTTTGACTGCCACTTCCCGTTCGTCAATCGAATCGTAGGCGCAATAGACGTACGCCATTCCGCCCACGCCGATGAGTTCCCGGATTTCATACCGTCCGTCCAGTCGTTTTCCGATGTACTTGTCCATCTGTCCGTTCTCCTTCTCTTGTTAGGCTATCAATGTCACGGTAATGTTATCGCTTCCGCCCGCCATATTCGCGGCGTGAATCAATCGTTCCGCCGCCGTTTTCGGCGGGTAAGAAAGCAGGATTTTCCGAATTTCGTCCGTCTCAACCATATTGGTCAAGCCGTCGGTACAAAGCAGAAGTGCCGCACCGGCGGGCACGTCCCGCTCGTCGATGTCACATTCCACCGTTTCCTCCACTCCGAGCGCGCGGGTAATGAAGTGCTTGCGCGGGTGGGTTCTCGCCTCCGTTTCGGTGAGGCGGCCGCTCTCCACCATCTCTTGCACGAGCGAGTGGTCGCGGGTAACTTGTTCGAGTCCCTCCGCCGTGACAAGATAGGCACGACTGTCACCGACGTGCGCGAGCACCGCGGTCGTTTTGCACACCACCGCCACCACGACGGTGGTGCCCATCCCCTGCAAATTCTCGTCCCGTTCGGCGGTATCGAAAATCTGCACGTTGGCGGCGGCAATCGCACATTCGAGCACATTGCGAATGGATTGCGGGGTCATATTTTCCCGATAGGCTTCACTCAGCCGCTCGGTAATGGTTTTGACGGCGAGGGTACTCGCGATGTTTCCGCCTTTGGCACCGCCCATTCCGTCACACACGACGGCGAACACCACGTCATCCGACAGACGGCCGCAAGCGAACGCGTCTTGGTTGTTCGGGCGCACACGCCCGGTATCTGTTTTTCCGTAAGTCTGCACGGTGTTCCTCCTCTCGTGTTTCGACTTGGTTTTCTGAAAATTCCGTTCAATCTTGCTCGTTGCGCTTCAACTGTCCGCAGGATGCGCTGATATCCGCGCCGAGCGTGCGCCGCACCGTTACGGGTATTCCGCGGGCGGCCAAAATATCCGAAAACGCTTTCAGGCGTTCGGCTTTACTGCGTTTGTGGTCTTTCCCCCGCACCTCGTTCGCGGGAATCAAATTGACGTGGCATAACATCCCTTTGAGTTTGCTCGCCAGTTCGCGCGCGCAGGCATCCGAGTCGTTCACCCCGTCAATCATCGCGTATTCAAACGAGATACGCCGCGAGGTGGCGTTTGCGTAGTCGCGACAAGCGGACAACAGTTCGTCCACCGACCATCGCTTGGCAACCGGCATCATCTGCCGCCGCAAGGCGTCGTTCGGCGCGTGAAGCGACACCGAAAGGGTCAACCCCAAATTTTCCTCCTGCAAGCGGCGGATTTTGTCCACCAGCCCACACGTGGAAAGGGATACGTGCCGCATACCGATATGTACGCCGCCCTCCTCCGACAGCATCTGCAAAAAGCGCAACACGTTGTCGTAGTTATCAAGCGGCTCGCCCATACCCATCAGCACAATGTGGGACACCCGCACGTTTTGTTCCGCTTCGGCGGCTTCCGCGGCCTCAATTTGGGCAATCATTTCGGAGGGGAGCAAGTTACGGACAAGCCCCTCCATTCCGGTGGCGCAAAAGGAGCATCCCATCCGGCACCCGACCTGCGTTGATAAACATTGCGACCAGCCGTGTTTGTAGTGCATCAGCACCGATTCCACCACTTCGCCGTCCGACAGACGAAAAAGATATTTCACCGTGCCGTCAATCGCGGAAACAAAGCGTTTTTCCACCGTGACGGACGGCACCACGCACCGTTCTTTGAGGAACGCGCGCAGGTCGGCGGGCAGGTTTTGCATCGTGTCAAAATCGGTGACACCGCGGTCTAAAAAGGAGCGAATTTGTTTCGCGCGAAAAGCGGGAAACCCCGCCTCGGTCACAAGCGCGGTCAATGCGGCGGCGGTCATGGATTTGACGTCGCGTTTTTTCATCGTTTCATCCATCGTCCGGGCCGCCTTTCTTCTGAAATCCGGCGATATAAAACCCGTCGCTTCCCGTCACAAAGGGAAAGAGGGTAATTTCGTGGCTTGGCGCTATTCCGCAAAGGGCAAACAGTTCCGGCACGGGCAACTCTCGCGGCGAAAATTCCGGATGCTCCCGCAAAAAGCGCGCGGTCTGCTCCTCATTTTCGGCGGGGTTTAGAGTGCAGGTCGAATACTGCAACACGCCGCCGGGCCGCACCATCGCGGCACTCTGCTCCAAAATGCGGTACTGCAACGCGGGCAGTTCCGACAGCATCGAAAGGTCTTTATAGCGAATTTCCGGCTTGCGGCGAATGACGCCGAGCCCGGAACACGGCACGTCGCACAGCACGCGGTCAAACGCGCCGCAAAGCGGTTTCGGGCAAGGAGTCGCCGCATCCCGCACCACCGTTTGCACAATGGTCGCGCCCGCTTCCCGCGCGCGCTGTTCCATTCCGTCGCACTTTTGCGGATAGAGGTCGCACGCCAAAATCGAGCCGCGATTTTCCATATATTGCGCGGCGGTGAGCGTCTTTCCGCCGGGCGCGGCACACACGTCCGCCACCCGTTCGTCGGGCTTTGGAGACAGCGCTTTCACGCACCACCCGGAGGCGACGTCCTGATAATACCACTTTACGCCTGAAAAATCAAGCATTTTCCGCTCATCGGCGGCATCCACCGTCACGGTGGCAGGCAAATTGTCCGAAAGGGTGAACGCCACCCCTGCCCGTTCGGCTTCGCGCGCAAACGCTTCAACCGACGTTTGCAGGGTGTTGATTTTCACCGAAACCGGCGGGCGCTCGTTCCAGTTTTCCACCAATTTCCGCGCCGTTTCCGCGCCGTACGCACCGGCAAAAAAGTCAAACAGCGGCGGCGGGCACGACACTTTCACGCAAAGTCCGTCGTCGCCGTCGGGAAGCGCCGCAAACAGCGTATCCCGCTCGCGGTCAATGCCGCGGAGCACCGCGTTGACAAACCCCGCCGCGCGGCTTTGCCCGCACGCTTTGGTCAATTTCACCGCCTCGTTCACCGCGGCGGAAACGGGGATTTTATCGCAATAGAGCAGTTGGAACGCACCCACGCGCAGATGTTCGAGCACAAGCGGATGCAACCGTTTCAGCGGTTGTTTCGACCGCGCCTGCAAAACGTAGTCGAGGGTCAAGCGTCGTTCCTCCACCCCGCGCACGAGATGGGTATACAGCGCCTTTTCCGCCGGTTTTGCGTCCTTGTACCGTCCGGACAGCGTGTTTTCAATCAAAATGTTGGAGTAGCCGCCGCCCAAATGAAGTTTTTGTAACGTCTCGGCGGCAATTTTGCGGGCGGAAACCGCCGTTTTTTCCTCTTTCGCCACGTCGGGTTCCCTCCTCGCTTCGTCGGTTCGTAAATTTGCGAAAATTTAGATGTAAAGTCGTTTCGCTTTACCGATTATCCAACCACCGTGCCGAGCGGCAGGGCATGTCCGCGCCAAAACAGTTCGGCATCCATCGCTTTGCCGCCCTCGATTTGGACGGTGAGCAGTTGCAGGCTCACGCCGTCGCCGCACGCCACGCAAAGCGGCGTTCCGCTGACGATTTCGCCCGGTTTGCCGTCGGTCGGCTCGCCCACGCGCGTGGCGTGCACTTTCAGCGTTTTGCCGTTCCACACCGTCTGCGCCGTCGGCCACGGGTTCAAGCCGCGCACCTGGTTGTAAAGTTCAACCGCTTTACGGCTGAAATCCATCGGACTGTCCGCTTTGGTGAGCATCGGCGCGTACACGCTCTCGCCCCGCTGCGGGGTTTTGGTAATCGTTCCCGCTTCAAGCCCTTTCAGCGTGTCGGACAGTACCTCTGCCCCGTCGGCGGCGAGCGCATCGAACAATTCGCCCGCCGTCATCTCGCCGATTTTGCGGCGGCGTTCGAGCAAAATATCGCCGGTATCGAGACCCGCATCCATCTGCATCGTGGCAACGCCGCTTTCCTCGTCACCCGCGAGCACCGCCCATTGGATGGGCGCGGCACCGCGAAAACGCGGCAAAAGCGAGCCGTGCACGTTGACACAGCCGTATTTCGGCAAATCGAGCACCCGTTGCGGGATAATCTTGCCGTACGCCACCACCACGATACAATCGGGCTGTTCGGCGGCGAGGCGGTCAAACGTCTCATCCGTTTTAAGGGAGGACGGCTGAAACACGGGAATTCCCCGCTCGGTCGCCAACCGTTTGACGGGCGGCGGCGTTAAAATCTGTTTGCGCCCGACGGCTTTGTCCGCCTGCGTAACGACGAGAGATACCTCGTGCCCATCCGCGAGCAACCGTTCAAGCGACGGGAGCGCAAAATCGGGCGTTCCCATAAACACAATGCGCATATTACCCCTCCGCTTGCAATTCTTCCGGGGTGAGCATTCGGTCGGCACGCTCGGTAAACAAGATGCCGTCGAGGTGGTCGTTTTCGTGGCAGGCACACCGCGCCATCAAATCTTCGCATTTCAGGCGGTATTCCTTGCCGTTGCGGTCTTGCGCTTTCAAAATCACCTTTTGCGGGCGGGTAACAACACCCCACTCGTTCGGGCAGGAAAGGCATCCCTCCTGCCCCGTTTGTTCCCCGTGTTTGCCGAGGATGGTGGGGTTAATCGCCTCCACAAATCCGTCGCCGGTGTCCATAATAAAGAGGCGGCGCAAAATGCCCACTTGCGGGCCCGCTAAGCCGACACCGTTTGCGGCGGTAAGCGTTTCTTGCATATCGTCAAGCAGCTCCCACAGCCGCTCGTTAAACTCGGTAACGGGACGGCACACCTTATGCAGTCCCGGCTCGTCAGACGTTAAAATGTTACGTAATGCCATAGAAATTCCTCCTAAAAGACATCAAAGCATATTGGCGGGATTGACGTCGATAAATGCGGTCACGGTTTTGAATTTCGGATCTTTGCCGAACGCCGTCAACAGCGCCGCAAGCATCGCCCGTGTACGTGTGCGGCTGACTCCTTTGAGGAGCAGACGGTAGCGATATTTCCCCGCCGCTTTCGCGACGGTGGCTTTGGTCGGGTCGAGCGCGATAAGCGGCACATCGCGGTACTCGTTCGTTACCGCCTGCCGCAACCTCTGCAAAAACGTCTCGGCGGCTTCTTTGACGGCGCTTTCCCGTTCGCCCACAAAGCCGATTTGGAACAAATCGGAAAAGGGCGGATATTTCATCCGATAGCGCGATGCAATCTCCGTCTCGAAAAAGGCGGGATAATCCTGCGCCGCGGCAAGCGCAATCACGGGATTGTCGGGTGTCATCGTCTGGATAACCGCCGTGCTGTTTGCGTCGCGCCGTCCCGCGCGGCCAATCACCTGCGTCAGCAGGGAAAACGCCGTTTCATAGGCGCGGTAATCGTCGCCGTAGAGCGCACCGTCGGCAGACAGCACGCCGACCAGCCCCACATCGGGGAAATCGAGTCCTTTGGCGACCATTTGCGTGCCGACCATAATTCTATATTCTCCGCGCGCAAAGGCGGCGAATTTTTCTTCATAGGAAAAGCGGGACATAGTGGTGTCCGCGTCCATACGCAACACGGGCACATCGGGAAACAGTTCCGCCAAATCGTCCTCCACCTTTTGGGTGCCCTTGCCGGCGTAGCGGAGCGCTTCTTCCCCACATTCCGGGCAAACGGTCGCCCGCGGGCGATGATAGCCGCAGTAGTGGCACATCAGTTGCGCGTTGGCGGCGTGGTACGTCATCGACACCGAGCAGGACGGGCAGGTCAGCACGTGCCCGCAGTTGCGGCAGGAAACAAAGGTGTGATACCCGCGGCGGTTGAGCAGTAAAATCACCTGCTTACCGGCGGCAAGGCAGGCATCCATCTCCGCTTTGAGCGCGTCGCCGATAGTGTAACCCGACTCGTCCAGCCGCATATCCGCCACTTTCACGGTGGGCAAGGTTGCCTCGCCGTAGCGGTCGGTCAACGTGAAGAGGTGCAGTTTCCCCTCCTGCGCGCGGCGGTAAGTATCCACCGACGGGGTCGCGGAGGCGAGCAGTAACAGCGCGTCGTTTTTCGCCGCGCGGTATTTCGCGACGTCCCGCGCGTGATAGCGGGGAGACGTCTCGGATTTGTAAGTATGTTCCTGTTCCTCATCGAACACGATGAGTCCCAAATTCGGGAGCGGCGCAAACACCGCCGAGCGCGTGCCCACCACGATTTTGGCATCGCCGCGGCGAATACGTTTCCATTCGTCCATCCGCTCACCAATCGACAGTCCGCTGTGAAGCACGGCGACGTCCCGCCCGAAACGGCGGATAAAACTGTCGAGCACTTGCGGAGTCAGCGAGATTTCGGGAACGAGCACCAGCGCCCGTTTCCCGCGGGAGAGCACGTCTTCAATCAGGCGCATATACACCTGCGTTTTGCCGCTTCCCGTCACGCCGTAAAGGAGCGCGGCGGCGGGTTTTCCCTCTCTTGACAAAGCGGACAACCCGGAAAAAACCTCTTGCTGTTGGTCGTTGAGAACCACCGGGTCGGCGGTCTTCGCCGTCTCTTTGACGGGCGAACGCAAGCGCTCCTGCGCGTAAAATTCCACAAGGCCTTTTTTCGCAAGGGTGTTTACCACCGCCGCCGAAGCGACCGCGAAATAGGCGATTTCTTTGAGGGTGGCGCACCCTACCTCCGCCAAAAAGTCAAGCACCGCTTTTTGCTTGGCGGTGGGTTTTTGGGCGGCGAGTTTTTCTTCCAACTCCTCGCCGGAAAGGGCGAGCCGCACCATCCGCACCGTTGCATCGTTTCCGACCCGTTCGGCGGACACGTCCGCGAACAGCAATCCCTTTTTGATGAGTTTTTCGGGAACGGTGCACGCTTCGGTCAGTCCGAGCGCTTTGAACAGCGCGCCGCGCTCCAACCCGTCCGCAAACGAGGCGACCTCCGCGAACACGCGGCGTTCCTCCTCCGACAGCGCATCAAGCGTTTCGGCGGGCACGTCGGTCGCCGCGCGGTAAAGCGGAGTGACCCGCATCGTCAGTCCCGGCGGCAACTGGGTTTTCAGCGCTTCAAACAAGGTGCAAAAGGTGTGTTCTTTCAGCCACAGCGCCAAATCAAGCATTTCCGCCGAAAAGAGCGGTTGCTCGTCAAGCACCTCCGCCACCGGTTTCAGTTGCGGCACCGGCTGTTCTTTTTGCACGCTTAAAATGACCGCTTGACGGCGGCGGTTTCCCCCGCCGAACGGCACCAGCACCCGCAACCCCGGTTGCGGCGCAATCGCGCCGTCCTGCCACAGATAACTGTACGGCTTATCAAAGTGAAATGCGGCGCCTTCCACCGCCGCTGTAACAATCGTCGGCAACTGCACCGCTTTCACCTCCCGCCTTTCGGCTGTTTTTTCGTTCTTACTCGTTTTCCGGCATCATAATTTTGTAGTCGCCGTCGGTCAAGTCCGCCACGGCGAGACTCACCGGTTTGTCGAGGAGAATACGGCTCTCCTCCTCCGCCTCCGTGGCGATTTCGCGGGCGCGTTTCGCGACACCCACCACCACCGCGTAGCGGCTTTTGTTGCCTTTCAATTTCTCAATGTCGGTCGGTCTTAACATCGTTCGTTCCTCCTGAATATATGAATTTTTGGTTACGCATTTTTGATTTCGCTTTCCAGCTCCATAATTTCAATCAAGCGGGTGGCGGCTTTGTCCACCTCGTCGTTGACCACCAGATAGCGATAGGAATCCTTTTGGGTCAATTCCCACACCGCCCGTTTTAGGCGGCGCTGAATTTTTTCCTCCGTTTCGGTACCGCGGGAACGCAGGCGGCGCTCCAACTCTTGAAGGGACGGCGAGGCCAAAAAAATCGACACCGCATCGGGGCATTTTTCCACAATCTGTTTGCCGCCCTGCACCTCAATTTCAAGTACCACGTCGCGGCCGGCTTGCCGTTGTTCCTCCACCCACGCTTTGGGTGTTCCGTAAAAGTTGCCGGCATACTCGGCATACTCCAAAAACGCATCGTCGGCAATCGCTTTTGTAAATTCCTCTTTGCTGACAAAGAAGTAGTGCACCCCGTCCACCTCGCCGGGTCGCGGGTCGCGGGTCGTCATCGACACCGAGACGCACGCGCTTTCGCGCTGTTCCAACACGCGGCGGAGCACCGTACCTTTGCCGCAACCGGACGGGCCGGAAAGCACCACCAAAAGTCCTTTGTTTTTCATCTGTTTTCCTCTGTTTGTCGTTTATTCCTCGGTTTCATCCGCGGCATCGGCGCGGGCACACAGCGTTTCGGGCGACAACGCCGACAACACGACGTGGTCGCTGTCCATGATAATCACCGCGCGGGTGCGACGACCGTAGGTCGCGTCAATGAGCATTTTTTGCTCGCGCGCCTCGGTAATCATCCGCTTAATCGGCGCGGAATCGGGGCTGACAACGCCCACCATCCGCGGTGCGGCAATCATATTGCCAAAACCGACGTTTATCAGTTTCATACGGCGTTCCTCCGAACATTATTCGATATTTTGGATTTGCTCGCGGATTTTTTCCAATTCCGCCTTGATATCCACCACCACGCGCGCCAGTTCCAAATCCTGCGCTTTCGAGCCGGTGGTGTTGGCTTCGCGGTTCATCTCCTGCACGAGGAAGTCAAGTTTTCTGCCGACCGCCTCTTTGGAGTCGAGCAGTTCGTGCAACTGGTCAATGTGACTGCGCAGGCGCACCGTTTCTTCCGCCACCGCGATTTTGTCGGCGAACAGTGCCGCTTCGGTCAAAAGGCGGCTTTCGTCCACCGTCGCGGTGGAGAGCAATTCGCGCATCCGCTTTTCCACTTTTTCCATGTGTTCCTTGACCGTTTGCGGGTTGCGCTCCTCCACAATCGCCACCTTTTCGAGAATGGTGTCCGCACGGGAGAGCACGTCCTGTTTCAGTTTTTCGCCCTCTACCTCGCGCATGGTAACAAACCGGTCAATCGCGGCGTTGGCAACCGTTTTTACCGCTTCCCACACCGCGTCTTCGTCCAGTTCGGCAGGGCGGGTTTTCAGCACGTCGGGCATTCTGGCGAGCGACATCGTGGTGATATCGTCTTTCAGCCCGAAAGTGTCGCGCAAATCGGTCAGCGCTTCGAGCACCGCTTTGGCATAGGTGTGGTCCACCGTCACCTCGGCGGTGGCATCTCCCGCCGCCTCGATATACACCGTCACATCCACCTTACCGCGGGTTACGCGGGACTGCACGAGGTTTTTCAGTTTGTCGTCCAAAAAGTTATACGCGCGCGGCAACCGCGAGCCGTATTCAAAATAGCGGTGGTTGACGGATTTGAGTTCCACTTGAATGTTCAAACCGCCCACCGTCTGTTGACAGCGACCGTATCCGGTCATACTTCTGACCATATCTCATTCCTGCCTTATTCACAAGATTTTGTTTGCGTGTGAGTATTTGTTCTATTATAACGCGCGCGCGAAAAAATTACAAGCCCTTTTCGCGTTTTTCAGCGGGAAAATCCGTGTTTTTTCAACACCGCCGCCATATCGTCGGGAAGCGGCGCCGAAACCGCCACCCGTTCTCCCGTTACGGGGTGGGTAAATTCCATCGTTTCGCAATGGAGCGCGTGGCGCGGCAATACCGTTTCGTCCATGCCATACATCGTGTCTCCCGCCAGCGGAAACCCGATAGAGGACAGATGCACGCGAATTTGGTGGGTGCGGCCCGTTTCGAGCCACACCCGCAAATAGGAGAGTTCCGCATCGGACGCAAGCACCTCGTAATGGGTCACGCTCGATTTGCCGCCCTCGCCCACTTCGCGGGTGATGGTACACCCCTCTTTCACCCGAATGGGCGCATCCACCGTGCCGTCCTCCGGCACCGTTCCGAGCACAATCGCGCGGTATTCTTTTTGCACATTGCCCGCAAGCGCATAGGTAACGTGGGGATTTTTGCCCGCAAGCAACAGTCCGCTCGTGTTGCGGTCAAGCCGATTGACGGGACGAAAACTGTGCGGCGTTCCGTTTTGTTCATAATGTGCCACCACCGCGTTTGCGAGCGTCGGCTCGGGTTTCCCCGCCGACGGATGCACCGCGAGATAAGGCGGCTTGTTGACAACAAGCAGGTAGTCGTCCTCATATACAATATCAAGCGGCATCGGCGCGCCCTCGATTTTCACCTGCTCCGCGGGCATCGTCAACACCACCGTTTGCCCCACTCGCACGCGGTCGATACTGCGCACGTGGGCGCCGTCCACCACAATGCCGTTTTCGGCGTGTTTTAAGCGCACCACCATACGCCAGGAGAGACCGCACCCGCGGCGCAAAAAGTTTTGCACGGTGTCGCCGTCGTATTCCGACGGCACGGAAAATATCAGCTTTTCTTCCACGGACGTCCCTCCTTTTCTACGCAAACATACGCAAAACGCAGGAACAAACGTCCCTGCGTAACACGGTTATTTCATCGCGCGAAGCGCCTTTTTGAACCGCGGCGAAAGCGCGGTTGCCGCCGCGATTTTCACGGCATCAAACGGCAAAAACGGCAGCGCGCAAACCGACAGCGCCGCCAAAAACGACACCTTCGCCGAAAGTGCATATACGAGCGCGCCGACGAGGTACAAAGCCACCGTTCCGCCGCAAAACGCGCCGCAAAGTGCCGCGCGCGCATCGGTGCGGTCGGATACCGCACCCGCGACCACTACAAGCAAAAGGTAGCCGAGCAAAAATCCGCCCGTCGGGCCGACAAGTGTTGCCACCCCGCCGCGAAACCCCGCGAATACGGGCACGCCCACCGCGCCGATGAGCAAATATAAGAGCACCGCAAGCGTACCGCGCTTGCAGCCCGCCGCGCCGCCGATACAGCAAACGGCAAAGGTCGCAAGGGTCACGGGTACCGCGCCGACCGGTACGGTCAGCGGGCACAACACACACAACACCGCGCACAGCACGGCACACACGGTCATTTCTCTGACCGAGGAATTTCTCTTGTCTGCGGACGATTTTTTCTTCATTTCGGTAGTGTTCCCGCTGTTTAAGACAGGTCGGCGCCGCTTTCCGACCACTTCACGCGGTGGTAGGCGCCTTTGGCGCCCTCGTCGTAATACCAGCGATTATCGAGGGTCACGGCGATATGCGCCACCGTTTTGTCCCCTTTGAGGATGGCATACTGTGTGGCGCTTTGGTCGTTGATAACCAACGTTTCGTTCGATTTGGCTTTGTCCGCCGTTTTTCCCGACACCTCTTCGTAGACGATAAGTGCGGCTTTTTCATATTCGCTGACCGGCTCCGCCAACCAGTATTCTCCCAGTTGCCGCCCGATTAAGCGGTACAAAAACCCGGTTTTTTCGCGATAGTAATACTCGCCGTCCGGCCCGTGCGCCACCGCGCCGAGCACGTTGCCGCTTTCATCGGTCGCCACGTAAAAATCGCAGTCCACCCCGTTGATAAGCCCGTTACCCGACTGCTCCACCGTGCAGGTGGAACTTTTTGTAAACTCTTTGAGCATCCATTCCGCCACGTCGAGCACCGACCCGCCGTCCAGCGGCAATTCACCGACGGTCAGCGTGCCGTCATCCATAAGCGTGACGGGAATATAGTCGCCGTAGGAATCGCGGTAATACCATTGCCCGTCTTTCCCGTGCGCCAGTTGCTCGGTGTGACCCTCGCCGTCCGACACGGTGTACACCTTGCACGTCGCGCCTTCGATTTGCACCGTTCCGCTCGACTGCACTCCGGCAGGATTCGTCGGCGCGTGAGCGCTTTCCTCGTCCTCTTCGTTTGCGTCGGGGTCTTCGGTGAGTCCGCCGCGTTCATCCGCCGCGTGAAGCGCTTTTGCCACCGCAATCGCCTCGTCCTCCACGCTGTCAAACTTCTCCTGCGCGACACCGTTGCCGCCGTTTCCGTTTTTGTTCTCACCGTTGCCGTTTTGCGCGGTCGTCCCGCCGGCAGAGACGGTCGTACCGGTACCGTCTTTCGCGGTCGTTTCGGGCTTTGTTTCCTTTCCGCAACCGGCGCAAAGCAACAGCGCCGCCGCACAAAGCAGCGCCGAAAGTGTCAACCATACGTGTTTCATAAGGCGCACTCCTTTCCGTTTCGGGAATTTTCGGGAATTTTATTACCCGTTCATTATACAAGAAATTGCACCGCATTGCAAGGGATTTGCAAAACTTTCCTCTTTTTCGTTGAAAACGCCGCGACGATGTGGTATACTAAGAAAAAAGCGAAAAGGTGTGACTTTCTGTGAACAAAACGCAACTGCGCCGCTATGCCCACCTGCTTGCCACGATGGGCGGCGGGGTCAAACCGGGTATGGACGTCGTCATCTCTGCCGAGACCGACCAACCGGAATTTGTGAAACTGCTTGTAGAGGAATGTTACCGCGCGGGTGCGCGCAAGGTGGAGGTGGACTGGCATTTTCAGCCGCTCCAAAAACTCAACGTGCGCTACCAGTCACCTGAAACGCTCGGCACTCTTGCCGACTGGGAAGTCGCCAAACTGCAACACCGCGCAAAAACGTTGCCCGTGATGATTTACCTCTTGTCCGAAGACCCGGACGGACTGCGCGGAATGAACCAGGAAAAACAGTCCAAAGCCACACAGGAACGCTATAAAATCATCAAACCCATCCGCGACACGATGGAGAACAAATACCCGTGGTGTATTGCCGCCGTGCCCAGTGTGGCGTGGGCAAAAAAACTGTTCCCGCACGACCGTAAATCGGTCGCGGTAAACAAGTTGTGGGACGCGATTTTGGCGACCGCCCGCGTGACCGATGACCCGGTCACCGCATGGGAGGAACACAACCGCGATTTGGCGGCGCGCTCGGCGTATCTCAACCGCCTGCACATCAAAAAACTGCACTACAAAGCCAAAAACGGCACCGATTTTACCGTCGGATTGATGCCCGAAAGCCGCTTTGCCGGCGGCGAGGAAACCACCCTCTCCGGCGTGCGGTTTAACCCGAATATGCCGACCGAAGAAGTGTTCACCACCCCGAAACGCGGCGAAGCGGAGGGCACGGTGGTCGCGACGATGCCTCTCTCCTACCGCGGCGAACTCATCGAGGGGTTTTCTATGCGATTTGAGGGCGGCAAGGTGGTCGAATGTCACGCCGACAAAAACGAAGCGCTGCTAAAACAACTGCTTGCGATGGACGACGGCGCCGCCTATCTCGGCGAATGTGCGCTTGTCCCCTACGATTCACCCATCCGCCAAAGCGGTATTCTCTTTTACAACACGCTGTTTGACGAAAACGCCGCGTGCCATTTGGCGCTCGGCACGGGTTTTCCCGATTGCGTTGAGGGGTTTGAAAACCGCACGCTTGAAGAATGTCACGCGCTCGGGGTCAACGACTCCATCATCCACGAAGATTTTATGATTGGCTGTGCCGATTTGTCCATCACTGCCGAAACGGCGGACGGCAAGACCGTCCCGATTTTCCGAAACGGCGGCTGGGCGTTTTAAGGAGGACTCGCTATGCAAAAGAAAGCGCAACTGATGAACGGCGCGGATATGGACCGCACCCTTGTGCGCCTTTCGCACCAGATTTTGGAGAAAAACCACGGCACCGACAACCTCTGTTTTATCGGGGTGAAAACCCGCGGCGTACCGCTTGCCAAGCGGCTTTCCGACAACATTCGCCGCATTGACGGCGCGGAAGTGCCGGTCGGCGAACTGGATGTCACGCTGTACCGCGACGATTTGGACTTGCAACAGACCGAACCGCGCATCGGTGAGACAAACATCCCCTTTCCCGTTGCCGACAAAGTGGTGGTGCTCGTGGACGACGTGATGTATACCGGCCGCACCACCCGCGCCGCGATTGATGCGATTATGCGGCTCGGCCGTCCCGCCAAAATCCAACTCGCCGTGCTCGTTGACCGCGGTCACCGCGAACTGCCTATCCGCGGCGACTTCGTCGGACGGAACATCCCCTCCGCACGGGAGGAAAAAGTGGTCGTGCACCTCACCGAAACGGACAATGAGAACGACGTCAGTATTTGGGGTTGATGAAAATCATCGAAACATGTGTAAAGTAAAAGACCTTGTCGGATGACAAGGTCTTTTTCATTTGTTATTTCAAAATGTTTTGTGCCGACGTCATCAGCGCGATTTTCTCCGCGCGAGAAAGCCGCTTAATTTGCGCTTCCCGCCGCATAGCGTCGCACTTTTCTTTGTGTTCCTCCGCGTACACCATCGTAACCGGACGGCGGGTTTTCGTGTATTTCGCGCCCGTTCCCGCGTTGTGGGCGGCAAGCCGTTTTTCTAAATCGTTCGTCCATCCGGTGTAAAGGGTATTATCTTTACACAGAACCATATAGGTATAATTCACGCTCCCGCCCCTTTTCGATGATATTTATGCGGATTACAGCTTTTCGATACTCCCTACTAAGAACTTACGAAGTGTCAACACATCTTTCATATTGAGCTCGCCGTCGCCGTTGGCATCAGCGTTCACCCGATTACACTCCACGTCAATATTCGCCATAATTTTGCGAAGCACCAACACGTCTTTCATATTCACTTCGCCGTCATCGTTGGCATCACCATAAGGAGAAACCATACCGTTGACATACACCTCGGTAATGCCGTCGCCGTTTTTATCCCAGCCTTTTTCCTCGGCGATGCCGTCCTTATCCAAATCGTAACGACCGCCCAGTTCCACATAGGGGTTCACAAGCAGCGCACCGCCGTCAACAGCGGGTTTATTTTGAGTGGCAATCATTTTTTCGAGGGAATTGCGGAGAATGTCCTCGTTTACTTTGAATTCCGGAGCTAATTTGCGTTCGCCATAGACATACCACTCCGTCACGCACTCGGCATCGTCCGGCAGACCCACCACCGTTTTACCGGGAGTTTCGAACACGATTTTTCCGTACCATTCCTCGTCCCATCGCTCGGCCGTGTGGTCAATCGTGCTGTAATCAGGGCCTTTGCCGGGGAGCCAGTAAGTGATCTCCTCGCGCGGGGTGGACGCTTTGGCGAAGAGACAGCGTTCCTCGCCGCGCTCATCGTTGAAGAACCACACCACGTATTCCGCACGCACCGCGGCGTAATCGTTAGGGTTCACGTATTTATCCGGCGTGGTAAACGGGCGCACTTTCGCCGGAACGACGCGGAATTGCGGCGTTTTCACGGGTATCACCGGCGGATTGGTCTCTTCCGGGGTTGTCGTATTCAAATACACCCGCCACACGCTTTCATTTTCGGTGATTTTTTCAATCTCCTCCACGGTGGCGTTGACAATCATCGAGGGCGAAAAAATGCTTTTGAAAACAATCTGTTCTTGTGGAATCCCAAGCGCGGCAATCAGCGCATCCGCCTTTTTCTCGGTAGCGGCGGCGGTCAAATACCGCTCGGTCATAATGCTGACTTCGACGACTTTCCATTCGTTCGAGCGGTCGGCGTTTTCGGTCAAAATGCTCTCGATTTGAGCAAGGGCGCCCTCTTTGAGTCCGCTTAAACCGGCTTTATCAAGAATATTGCCGAAAGTGTTGTAAGGAATGGAACCCTTGTATGCCAACGCCTCGGAAACACGAGCAGAAATTTCACTCGCTACCGGTTGCATATCCGCAACACCCTCGTACCAAAGCCACACAGACAAAACGTCGCCCTCGCCGCTGTTCTCAACGGCTTCAAGCAACTCCGACGTGAGTTTGTCTTTATTCCCTCCGAATTCGGCGGCGGCGACAGACATCGTGCCGGACGCGACAACACTCGCAAGCAGGCATACAACCGTCAACACGCAAAACAGATTTTTCACAGAAAATTCTCCTTTCGTTTCGCCGTTTTTATTGGTTTCTATTACCATAACGCAGAAAAACGAAAAGATATTGGAAAATTTTTGATTTTTTTGGATTTTTCCGATGAGTGTAGTATAGCATATTGTTCACCGCGCGGCAAGAGGGCTTTTTCGTCGCCATACATTGTATCAAAATCCCGCGAAGGGACGTCGAGTCGCCGTCCCCTACGAACCCGCCGACAACGAAAAAAACGCCGACAACGAAAAACCCGCAACCTTTCAGTTGCGGGTTTTTGGATATAGCGATTAGACGCGGACTTTTTTGAGGTTGGCGAAGCGCGGCAGGCCGTCTTCTTTCACCATTTCGGTCTCGCCCTGAATGAGCGGGAGCGCATAGTCCACATAGAGGTCGTTGAGACCGTCTTGGGTCTTGTTGAGCCAGGACAGCGGGACTTTCTTCTCGGTGTTGGCGACCACGGTGAGGTCGAACAGTTTGATGTTGCATTTATAGTTGCCGTTCTCATCGGTGGAGCGCTCAAAGCCGACCATTTTGTCGGTCACGCCGGCAATGGCGTTTTCGACCGCCGCTTTACCGGAGGCAAAGGACTCGTCGATATCCGTCTTCGAAGCGCAATGCGCGGCGCAGCGTTGGAGCAAGCTCAATTCGATGCCGCGGACTTTCGCGCCGGTCTCGCGTTGCAGAACAGACGCGAGGTAAGCGGCAAGGCCACCCATTTGCGCATGGCCGAAGCTGTCTCTTTGTTGCGCCGAAGCGGTCGCATACTCGGCAATGTATTTGCCGTCTTTGTCGTGGATACCCTCGGACACAGCAACGATGCATTTGCCGTTGCGGTCGTAGATGTCGCGGACTTTCTCAATGAAAGATTCCATATCGAAATCCACTTCCGGCAGATAGATGAGGTCAGCGCCGTTGCCTTTTGCACCGGCGAGCGCGGCGGCGGCGGTCAACCAGCCGGCGTTACGGCCCATAATCTCCACCACGGTAATCATACCGGTGTCGTACACGCGCGCGTCACGATAGATTTCCATCATCGACGTGGCGATGTATTTGGCGGCGGAAGCGTAACCCGGGCAGTGGTCGGTACCGTCGAGGTCGTTGTCGATGGTTTTCGGGATACCCATCACGCGGCACTCATAGCCGTTTTGCAACATAAATTTGGAGATTTTGTTGCAGGTATCCATCGAGTCGTTACCGCCATTGTAGAAGAAATAGCGGACGTTGTATTTTTGGAAGATTTCGAGAATACGTTTGTAGTCGGTATCGTCGTCATCCGGGTCTTTCAGTTTATAACGGCAGGAGCCGAGCGCCGAAGACGGGGTGAATTTGAGGAGTTCCAGTTCCTCCGGGTCTTCTTTTCCCATATCGATGAGGTTGTCGTTCAGCACGCCTTTGATGCCGTTCAGCGCACCGTAAACCGCCGTGATATCCTCGCTTTCGAGCGCGGTTTTAATCGCGCCGTACGCGCTGGCGTTGATGACGGAGGTCGGGCCGCCGGACTGACCGATGATGCAAGCACCTTTAAGAGTTCCCATAGTTTTTTACCACCTTTTTGATAAAATTTAGAACACAGAAATTGTACCATATTCCCGCAAAAATTGCAATCGTTTTTTGCCAAAAAGACAAGAATTGAGCCATTTTTTCAAATTCCCGCGAAAAGTGTTGACGAATGTGGGAAAAGTGGTTAAAATAAAGAGGTATGCATTGGAATACAGAAAAGTTATAAAAAGAATCGAGGAACTACTATGGCCAACATTGCCCCTTTCCGTGCCCTGCGCTTTACTCCCGCCGCCGGCGACATTGACGAACTGTGCTGCCCGCCTTATGACATCATTTCGGACGACCAGCGCCGCGCCTTTCTCGCCGCAAACGAGAAAAACATCATCCGCTTGGAACTTCCCCGCGAAGGCGAAAACCCCTACGCGGTGGCAGGCGACACGCTGAACGCGTGGCTCGCAAGCGGCGCGCTGAAACAGGACGATGTGCCGGCGCTCTATATCTATCAAGAGGAATTCGTCGCGCACGGCAAACCGTACATCCTGCGCGGCTTTACCTGCACCGTCGAACTGCAACCGTTTTCGGCGGGTGTCGTGCTCCCGCACGAGGAAACCCTCTCCAAAGCGAAACAAGACCGCTTTGACCTGATGTGCGCTACCGGGTGCAATTTCAGCCAGATTTACTCGCTGTATGACGACCCCGACCGCGCGGTTGATGCCATTCTTAACAAGTTCTGCGAAGCCGCGCCGACCGCGCGGTTCACCGATGCGGACGATGTCATTCACTCGCTGTGGGCGGTGCCGGACGGCGACGACGTGCGCGCTGTATGCCAGCTGTTCGAGGACAAAAAACTGTATATCGCCGACGGTCACCACCGCTATGAAACCGCGCTTCGCTACCGCGACCATCTGCGCGATGCAGGCGGCGACACCGGCGCATCCGACCGCGTGATGATGTTCCTTTGCGCGATGCAAAACGACGGACTTGTCGTCTTCCCGACCCACCGCGTGATTCACAACATCGACGGATTTGACAGCGCGGCGTTTTTGAACGATGCCGCCACGGTGTGCGACGTGACTCCCCTCGCCGCGTTTGAGGACATTGAGCCGCGCCTTGCCGCGGTGTACGAAGCGGGCGAAAAAGCGTTCGGCTACTACGACGGCAAAGCCGCCTATCTCCTGCAAGTCACCGACTTGGAACAGATGAAAGCGCTGCTTCCGAACGCCTCTAAATCGCTCCGCGAACTGGATGTCACGCTCCTCCACTCCCTGCTTCTCGAACGCTTTTGCGGTATCGACAAAGCGGCGATGGCGGCGGGCGGCAAACTCACCTATACCCGCGACGCGGCGGAGGCGAAAACGCTCACCGACGGCGGTGCGGATGCCTGCTTTATCCTGAATCCCACCCGCGTGACCGAAATCAGCGCGGTGGCGCGCGAGGGCGAAAAAATGCCCCAAAAATCCACCTATTTCTACCCGAAACTGATTACCGGCTTGACTATGAACAAATTGCTGTGAGGTGCTTTGCATGACCTTTTTTGAACCGCTCGTTCAAAATCTGCTGTCTATGTTTCAGGACGGCAGTTGGTGGAAACTGATGACGATGTGGGTGGTCGGCGGCGTGCTTATTTTCCTTGCTATTAAAAGGGAAATGGAGCCGTCTCTCCTGCTCCCCATCGGCTTTGGTGCCATTCTCGTCAACCTGCCGGGATTGTCGGAAGGCCTGCACAATCTCACCTTTCTCTACAACGTGGGAGTGAAATCGCAGGAACTGTTGCCGCTCATCCTCTTTATCGGTATCGGCGCGATGATTGATTTCGGCCCGCTGTTATCGAACCCCAAATTGATGCTGTTCGGCGCGGCGGCGCAATTCGGTATCTTCTTCACCTTTGCCATGGCGAGCCTCTGCGGGTTTGACCTGCGCGACGCGGCATCCATCTCCATTATCGGCGCGGCGGACGGCCCGACCTCTATCGTGGTGGCGCAGGAACTCGGCTCGAAATACCTGCCCGCGATTATCGTCGCCGCCTACTCATATATGGCGCTGGTACCGATTATTCAGCCGCCGATTATCAAACTGCTCACCACCAAAAAAGAACGGCTCATCCGTATGCCCTATGCGCCGCAATCGGTCAGCAAACTCACCCGCATCTTGTTCCCCATTTTGGCGACGGTGATTACCGGCGTGATTGCACCGGACAGCGTGGAACTCATCGGCTTTTTGATGTTCGGTAACCTCATCCGCGAATGCGGGGTCTTAAACAGCCTGTCCGAAACCGCGCAAAACGTCCTCGCCAACCTCGTAACGCTGTTCCTCGGTATCACGGTAGCGGTCGGTATGAAAGCGGAAGCGTTTTTGACGTGGAACACCCTGCTTATTCTCGGGCTCGGACTGGTGGCGTTCATCTTTGATACCGCCGGCGGCGTGGTGTTCGCCAAATTCCTCAATCTGTTCTTAAAACAAAAAATCAACCCGATGATTGGTGCCGCCGGTATCTCGGCATTTCCCATGTCGGCGCGTATCATTCACAAACTGGGCCGCGAGGAAGACAGTCAGAATTTCCTGCTTCCCCACGCCATCGGAGTCAACGTCTCCGGTCAGGTGGCATCCGTCGTTGCCGGCGGATTGATGCTCCACCTCGTGTCGGGACTTTTGTAAGGAGGGCGCGCAATGATTATAGCAATGACTTCCCTTTCCACCGTGTTGTCGGTCATCGGTCAAGGGCTTGTGGGCGTGTTTGTGGTGCTCGGGCTCTTGGCGGCGGCGGTGTGTATCTTAAACAAAACCACCGGCAACCAATCGAAAGACGAATAAACAACGTAAAACAGCGAAAAACAGCGGTTTGGCATCTTCCAAACCGCTGTTTTTGTGTATAAAATTACAGAAGTGGGACGAGGAGCATAGTGCGTTTAGGAAGCACGTCGCCGTCCAGTTCATTTTCGGCTTTGAGAGCCGCCACCGACGTGTGACCCGCTTTGGCGACATCCCACAGACTTTCGCCCGCGTCGGCATAGACGATTTTCACCGCCGCTTCCTCGTTCGGATAAGCGGCCGTTTCCTCCCCTGCCACTCCGGTCACCGCCATCACGTGTGTCATTTCGAACTGACGGCGGGTCACGTCAAGCGTTGCCTTGACGGTCAGTTGCCCTTCCTGCTCGGAAAACGCGTCACACGACGTAACCGAAAAATCGCTCTGCTCCGCTGTTCCGACGGCGGCAAACCGCTCGGAAAAGTCCGCCGTGCGCTCCGCATACTGCACTTGCCCCTCGCCGTCGGCATAGAGCAAATGCACCGACAGCCGCCCGCCGAGGGTGCGTGTCATCTCGCCGTTTTCCGCCGAAAGCGCGGTTGCCTCGCACCACGCGGAAAGGATATGCGCCGCATCGGTCGGCAACTCCATCGTTTTGGTCACGGTCATCGGCTCAGTGGAAACGGACAAGAGCCGTCGGCAATCCACCGCTTGCGTTTGCACCGTCACCGGCATCGTGGTCGCATACACGTCGGTCACTACCGTCGCGTTCTCGTTCGTCCACGCCTGCGCGCACAAGGCAAGTTTTGTCGCGGAATACAGGCTTTTTTCGCCGCTTTCCTCCTCAATACGCACGTTATGCGAAACGGTACGCACCGTTACGTCCACCGTCGCGTCTTCGTCCACACCGGGCAAGTCGAGCATTTGGCTAAACGGCAACGTGTACTCGTTCCCCGTCGTTTTGCCGCTCTCCGCATCACACAGCGCAAACACGTGAATATGCAAGTTGCCTTTGGCAATGATTTTCCCCGCAAGCACCTTGATTTCACTCACCGTCGGCACAGCGCAACTGCGCAGTACCCGTTCGATGCCGTCGGCGGATGCGATTGTCTCGCCGATGGAAAACGGCTTTTGCGCCGCACCCGCCGGTACGCTCGCCGTCACCGTTTCGGTTTTTAAGTAGACGTTCTCCTCCGCCACGTCCGACAACACCGTTTGCGCCGTAGCGGTCGCCGCCGATGCCTTGACGTGAATGGCGCCGTGAATGTCCAACCGACGCGGACTGACGGCGCGACAATGCACATAATCGGTGGTCGCCGTCACCTCTGCTGCTGTGTCGTTTTGGCGACCGTCGGTCAAAAACGCGGCGGAAAACGCCTGGGTGATTTCATAAGTATAGACGGTTTTTCGCCCCTCGTCCAGATACAACACGCGCAAAAGCGCCGTGCCGTCCGCGGTCAGTTTGTCGCCGTTCCAGCCGCTTGCCGTCACGGACGGAATCAGCTCACAGCACAAAATCGCCGCCACGTCCGGGCAGTAATCGGGCAATACCACGTCCACGTCCACGGGACGTTCGTCAGCGGTATCGAGCAGAGCGGTTGTGGTGGTCATCGGTTGCGTTTTTTCGTTAAATTCCATCGCTTGTCTCTCCTTCACATAGGATTTTGTATACCTATATGCGAGAGAATAGAAAAAAAGACCCGGACGACGCAAGATAGAAATTTTGTGTCATCCGGGTCTTTTGATATTTGATTATTTTTTCAAGTCAATCCACATAGCCGGACGAACCGCGCCATATGTGTTGCAAACGGGGAGATTGCTGAAATCGCTGGTCACTTCGTACACTCTGACAATGGTTGCCTCGTTTTGGCGAAAGCTCGGCGTCCGAAGCCACCACCAACTGTATCTATGGCAGGACTGGTCATCCGTGGCACGATGCACTTTTTCGCTCTTTTCGCAACGTCTTTCATAGCCATCGGCAAAATACGTTTCCGCTTCTTTCATACTGAGCAAAAACACCTTATCGTTTGTCGCGTTTCCGGGATTCGTTTTATAATTCGGATTCGCGTCGGCAGGCACCGAAACGGTGGGGATCAACGCTTGGTGTTTTGAGCCGAAAGCGGTATTCAAGAAGTTGTCGTTCAGCCATTTGCGGAGCGTGCAAGTCTCCCACGTCACGTTCACCCACGGTGAATTGTACGCTTTCGATTCAATGGCAACAACGCTGATAACAAAGGCCTTGCCGTCCTTCACGTCCAGCACCTGCCACTCGATTTCCTCTTTCCCGTTTTTCGCGATGGCGTCCTGCTCATACTGTCCGAACTTGATGACGTCGCCTTTTTTCACGTCGGAAAGGTTTTCCATTTGCGCCAAGTAGAGACTTTCGACCTCTTTTTCTTTGCTGTCCTTGTAGTCAATCGCCTTAAACGCCTCATACGCATCCTGATACTTTCCGTCACGATAGCAGGTCATCGCCTTGTGATATTTAACGGACGGGATAACCGCAAACAACAGCAAAAGCACCATAGCGGCACCTATCACGACAGCCGCCGCGATGAGGGCAAAAATTTTCTTCCGTTTTTTTGTTTCGCATTTTCCGTTTGTCATCAGCAAGTTTCCTCTTGTTCATAAAATAACAAGCACAAGGATACCACACCGCGCGTCGAAAGTAAAGCATTTTTTGGAATTTTTCGGCATCCTGCCCGTCATTCCGCTTTTTTCTCCGGTAACTGCGCGAGTACGATGGCAGTAAACATCAGCACGCAACCGACCACCTGCACCACGGTGGGCACTTGACCGAGGAACACCATCGCCGCAAGCACGGCAAAGACCGATTCGAGACTCATCAGCATAGAAGCAAGGGTCGGCGGAGTGTACTGTTGCCCCAAAATTTGGAGCGTATAGGCAAGCCCGCTCGAAAACGCGCCCGCATAAAGGATTTCTACCCATGCGCCGCCGATTGCCGTCAATGACGGTTCTTCAAACACAAACATTCCGATACCGGACAACACGCCCACCACCGCAAACTGGAAGCAGGAAAGCGCGACCCCGTCCACCTCGTCGATAAAGCGGTCAACAAGGAGGATTTGCACCGCAAAAAACACGGCACTGCCAAACACGAGAATATCGCCGAAATCGGGACGCGTTTTGCCCGTCATACACAAAAGGTACAACCCACACAGTGCGAGCCCGACACCAATCCACACCTTGCCGCCCACTTTTTTTCGGAAAAACAACCCGAATAAAGGCACAAGCAAAATATAGAGCGCGGTCACAAAGCCCGCTTTACCGACCACCGCGCCGTCGCTCGCCGTACCTGCAATGGAAGCCGCCAAGTCGTTGTAGTAGATGCCGAATTGTTGCAGACAGCAGGCAATGCACAGCGCAAACCCGCAGGAAAACCCCGCTTTAAGAAAGGTTTTTTTGTCGGTGGCTACGCGCTTTCCTTTTTTGCGCCGCAACAAAATCCACGGAAGCAACACAAGAGCGCCCAAAAACGAACGTGTCGATTGAAAGGTGAATGAACCAACGTACTGCATCGCCGTGCTCTGCGCCACAAACGCCGAACCCCATATCATCGCGCACAGCGTCAGCATCGCGCTTCCTTTAAGTTGTTGTTTGTTCATATTGACCCTCACTCATCTGTAAAAATCCCGCTTTGACGATGCAAAGCGGGATTTTTTTAGTTCAAATAATCGCCCCAATGGATACGCAGACCCATCATCGCACCGGCGTGGTGAATGGCATACCCGACCGGGAAATCTTTTTCAATTTCGCGGTTATCCACCTTTTGGTTGAGCTTATACAGCTCCGACCACGCGGTGTAAATACCCTCGTCATAGAAGTCCACGTGATCGCCCTCGCCGGAGTCGCCGAGTTCAATACCGAACACCACTTTGGTGCCGTAGGTTTTGGCGGCGGGAATGACGTTCATTCCGCAACCGTAAATATTCGCCGCTTCATCGCGGTAGGACATCATACACATCGTGTCGCAGTTGGCGGCAATAATGTTGTAAATTCCTTTCACGCCGTTTAGTTCAAGCTCGCGCCCGTTCGCTTCCCAGCCGCAAGCGATATCCAGTTCCACCGGAACGCCTCTTTTACGCGCATCGGCAACTTGCGGAATAAAGTGAGACACATAGCTTGACAACTGCGATTCGGAGTTGCGCGGTTCAATATCGCAATGCAGCGCATACAGCCCGTCGTCCGGATACTCACTCTTATAGGTCAAGAACCCGTCCACACAGCGGTTAAACGGCCCACTGCCGTAAATGGAACCCTGGTCGTCATACAGCGCCGCCACACGGATACCGTATTCCGAGGCAATCTCCACAAAATGGTGCAAATCGGCGCGGGTAGAAGAACCGCTATACAACCACGAATAGCATTCGTAGTAAACCTCGGTCACCTGGTTCTTTTTGAACATTTCCATATAGCGGCGGATGGAGCTGTCGCTGTATTGCGGTGTCCAGCACCACACGCCGAGCGTTTTGGACGTTCCCTCAATGAAGTTAATCGCCGGGTCGGCGTAGTCAATACCCGATTTCGGGTCCCAGTCCTCGCGGGCGTTTTCCGGCATCGGCACGGTCGGTTTGGTAGTTGGCACCGTTGTGGTAGTCGTGGTGGGCAAAATAGACGTGCGGGTCGGAAGGGTGCCTATACCGGCAAGATATTTCCGCACAAGGAGCACGTCTTTCATATCAATATTCGCATCGTTGTTCACGTCCGCGGCATCCCAATCCGCAAGGTCTTCCAGCCCGACAATAAATTTACGCAGGCCGAGCACGTCTTTCATATTGATGGCACCGTCACCGTTCGCGTCGCCGCAAAGCACCGTTACCACCGGTTCGTTTTCGGCAGACGTGGAAAAGAGCGGCAAAGCGACGAGCACCATCACTACCGCCATCAAAAGGCTTAACACACGAAGTTTGGTCGATTTCATACTTGTTCTCCTTATATCCTAATAGATTGAAAACCAACTATGAGTATACCCTATTTTTCGCGGTTTGTCAACGAGTAAAAGTCAGGGAGTTTTGAACGAATTTTCGCACCCACCCGCGGCGGGCGTTTTAGGGGACGGTGTCCTCGACGTCCCTTTGCGAAATTTACACCCATTCACGGCGGCGCATATAAAAGCAACCCCTCACGACCCAAGGTCGTGAGGGGTTGCTGCAAAAAGTTTACGCATCCAAAGACGGGATAAGTCCCACAAGATATTTGCGGAGCATCAGCACGTCTTTCATATTGATGTCGCCGTCACCGTTGCAATCGGCGTTCGCAAAATTGATGTCGATTTCCATACCCGCGAGCTGCTTGCGAAGCGCCAGCACGTCTTTCATATTCACCGCACCGTCGCCGTTCGCGTCACCGAGCATCGTTTCGTCGTCTTGCGGCACGTCCGGCGCGTCTTTCAGCGCGGTAAACTGCACTTTGGTGCACGCGGTCGTATCGTCGGCGGTAATCGCTTCCAATTTGTCCGCATCGTTCAGGTTGCCGAGCACTTCGTAGCCGTTTTCGTCATACCGCGGAGCAAAGCCGAACGCCGCCGACTGCCCTTCCACGGTAATCGTGCCGCCTTTGGCGGTGCCGCTGACGGTAACGTCATCACCCCAAATGCCGTAAGAGCCGCTGCCGCCTTCTGCGCTTGTCACCGCCACGTTGCCGGAGGTGCTGAGTTCCGCCGTCCAGAAGGCAAAGAGTCCGTTGGCGGTTCCGTTTTTCGCGCTCGCCACGTCCACGTTCAAGGTGGCATCGTCGGTCACAACCACATTGTCGCCGTAAATACCGGTCGTGCCGCCGTCGCCGTCAGTCGCACCGACCTTCACCGTTACGTCCGCTTTGTCCCCGATACGCACCGTCAGGTACGCATAAATGCCCTCGGTGTAGCCGTTCGAGGATTCGCCCGTCGTAAAGGTGTATTTCGCGTTGCCGCCGATGGAGATTTCCTCCGCATTCAGAGCGGACGAATAGTCATAGCCGTCACCCGCCTGCACGTTGACGGTGCCGTCACACAAAAGCGTGGCTTTGCCGCTCACTTCCAGAGCGCGACTGCCGTTGCTGTTCACCGCTTTACCGCATTGCACGTCAAACGTCCCATCGCTCACCACGCTCAATTCCCGGCAGGTCACGCCGATGGCGTCCTCATCTGCGGAATCGCCCGTGTTCATTGTAAAGGTGCCGTTGTTCAGCAGGATGAAATCACCGCTGATATTCGCGCCGATGTTGTCATACTTCGTCGCATCGGAAGAAAGGGTCATCGTGCCGCTGTTGTCAATAAACAGCGTGCCGTTCCATGTGTCCAGCAAAACGGTTTGCTGTGCCGTCTTGCCCACCGATGCCGTAAAGTCGCCGGCGTTTTGGATGTTTATGTCCTCATAGCTGTAAAAAACAGTCGCATCGCCCACGTTGCCGATGGTAATTTTCGTCTCTTTGGCGGAGTAGGTCAATGTCCCCTCGTCCGCCCAAAGCACATAGACGTCGGTGCTCTCGGCACCATCACCGTAGTTGACGGTAAAGGTTCCGCCGATTTGGAAATCCAAATCCCCTGCGGCATAGATACCGTTTTGACCAAACTCGTGCGTCAAGGCATCCGTCTTAAAGGTCAAGTTGCCGTCGCCGGTCACAATCACGTCCCAGTAGCCCTCGATAAAAGCACCCCAGTAGGCAGAAGCGCCCGCACCGGTCATATCGAGCACGTTGTCGCCGACCAGGTTCACCGTCAGCGGTTTGTGGGCACAAATCGCGGTGTCGTTGCCATAAAAATCGCTCCACGTGGTGATGTTGGCATTGTTCAGAGTCAGCGTTTTGTTTTCGGGGTTAAACGATGCCGTACCGTCGCCGAAAATATCGTCTTTGTTCGTCTCGTCCACCGTCACACCGCCGACCATCAACTGATAGTCGGTATTGGCGACCGCGGTAAACTGCAAATCGGCTGTTTCATACGACGGCATCGTCAGTTCTTCGCCTTCGCCGGTTATGGTGAAATCGTAATATCCCACATTCCGGTCGGACTCCACCATCAGCGCCGAGCGGTTGCCGCCCTTAAACGTAACGGTCGCGCCGACCTTGTTCGGGTAGAGGCGAAGCGCTTCAGCAATATCCGCGCCGCGGTCGCCGCTCACAAAGGAGTAGTCGCCCTCGACATAGAACGTCGCTTCACCGCCGCAATAGAGGGCGGTCGCGGTATCCGCTTTACCGCCGGTCACGGCGAGGTTACCGTCGCCGTAAAGGGCGAGGTCGCCGCCCACGCGAATGGCATCAATCACATTCGCATCGTTGTTGTCAACGGCGACGGTGTTGTCCCCTTCCACCATAAGGTTCAAATCGCCCGTCGCAAAAATGCCGGCATAGTTGTGTTCCACCGTCTGCCACTCATACCCTTTGGTCAAACGGCAATCGCGGAGCGTCAGCGTATTGCTCGCGCTGTCGTAAGCCGCTGTGCCGTCGCCGAGAATATCCTCCGCGTTGTCGTCGGTGACAATGGTATCGCCCACCACAAGACCGTAAGGCAGTTCCGGCAACCCGTCGATGTTGTTGAACACCACGTACAGTTGCACCATGGTTGTCCCCTCGTTGAACACCTGCACAAAGTCGGGTTCTTTGCCGTTAATCGAAAGGGTGGCGCTGTCCAGCACCGTCAAGTAGTTGTAGACATCGGAGTTCAAATCCACGGTATAGCAAATCGCGTAGTTTCCACCGGTTTGGAAGGTATCGCCCGAGCAGTAATCCCACTCGTTCACCGGGATTTCGGGGTCGCTGCTCTCCAAGCAGGAGCCGTATCCCATGTAGGAAACGTCTTTCTCAGCGGCATCGCACGTGATGGTGCAATCGTTTTCCATCGCGCTGATTTTTTCGCCGCCATAGGGAACGCGGCCCGTCTCCACCGAAACCGTCAGCGGTTTGGAAGCCGGCGCATCGGTCAGGTTCACATCCGCGTAGTAGGTCACGGTCGTGCCGTCCTCGCTCAGCTCAAATTCGACGGGCACGCCGTCGGCGCTCTCCACCGCAAACCCCTCATCAAAGACGAACGGCGCGGCAAGGTCTATCTCCAATTCCAATTTGTAGGCGTAGCCCTTTTCAAAGGTGTTTTCGTTCCAATCGTACACCGGTTCCCAGTCGGCAAACGGTTTTTTCGGGTCATCGGAACGATACACGCCGTTTGTCCCCACACATTCGATTGCGTACGAATCGAGCACCGTCGAACCGCCGTAAAGGGTGTGTTTAGTATCGTAGTAAAGGCCGTAAAAATCTCCACCGTAAAAACTGTTGACCGCGTATTGCAGTTTCGTAACAGAAGGCAAAACCGACGACAGACACAGCGTAACGGAAAGGGTCTCGCCATCGTCACTCACCTGGGCATCTTTCAGCTCAATCGACTCGTTGCCGAGAACCACTTTGAAATCTTCGTCAAATATATACATTTCGTTGCCGGAGCAGGTAAGGGTATGAGCGTAGGTCATATCGGCTTGCACCGTTTCGTCCGCCCACATATCCCAGTCGAGTTCTTCCCACTCGGAAAGCGGTTTTGTCGGGTCGTCGGTTTTGTAATAGGTCGACGTAACGCCCAAAAATCCCGCGGATTCCTCGTCATCCAAATAGAAATTCCACGAAGCGTACATCAAGCACTCTTCAATGGTTTCGCCGACAACCATCATCTCGTTCAATTCCATTTTTGTGAGCGTAGAAAGCGTGTCCGGCGCGGTGCCCGTGTCGTCACTCCCGCTCGCCAGCGACACAATCGGTGTCACGGTAGCAAGCATCGCCACGCACAAAACGACGGCGAGCACACGGGTTACCATACGTTGTTTCATAAGCTTGTCCTCCTCAACATAGTTGGTTTTAAGTAGATTTACTGTATCTAATATACTACCATAAAGAACGCTACCCGTCAATGCACAAATGGGTTTTCTTTCGCCCGATTGTGCAAAGTTTAGTCCTGCCGCCACATCGCGTAGGCAGAAAGATAGTCGCACGCGACACAAGTCACGTCGCCGTGTTTCAGCGCCGCAAACGCATCGCGCGGCACGGCGTAGTCGGAAAACGCGGTGTCGTAACCGGCGCTTTTCAGGCGGTCGGTCACAAATTGCGCGCACAGCGAGCCTTGAACAACCGCCATTTTTTCCGTTTTTTCAAGCAGTTCCGTCTCACCCTTATACCGCGCGGTCACAGGGACGTAATAGCACAGTTCGTTTTCCAAGTTCCACACGTTCGGCGCGGAATAGGAAATGCCGCGAAGTTGCTCGTCTCGTAGCCCACCCCAAAGGAGGGTCACCGACCCGTCTTTGAGTTTGTCGGCGGCGGTGTCCTCCGTCACAGCAACAAAGCGCGGCGTGAGACCGTAAACCCCGAACACCGCTTTGGCGACCTCAATTTCAAAGCCGACCGCTTTCCCGTTTTCAAAGGATGCCACCGGCGCATTGCCGTCGAACACACCCACCGTCACCCCGTCTTTTTTCAAAGCGGTCAGCCGCGCGTCGTCCACCGCCCCTTTCATCGCATAAGCGGTGTCGCGGGGATACACCGTCCCGTAAAACCACTTGTCGGCAATCTGTTTGACGGTGTCTTCTTTTTGCCGCAAGGCGTATTCCACCAAATCCGCGAGCCCCTCATCCCCGTTTTTGTAGCCGACGGCGTAGTAAAATTGCCCGCCGCCTATCCCCAAACTGCGGCAGTCGCTCTCGTCGGGAATGGCGGGTTTTTCCGCGGTGGGAGCGGGTTTCATCTCCGCGCGGTTTTTAGTCGTCGTGCTTGTCGAAGCGGGATTTTTCGTCGGTTTGGCGCTCGTTTTCGCCGTCGTCGCGGCGGTCGTGCTTGGAGTTTCCGACGACGTACTCGACAAGCGGTTTTTCACAAACAATCCCGAAAACACCACCGTCAAAACCACGACAGCGCCCACCACAATCCATAGGCTCTTGTGTTCTCTCATTCTTTCCTCACCTTTTTCGTTCCTGAATTTTTGTTTTCTGTTTTCCTTATTAAAACGCCACGTACACGCTCGGCACGTCGCCCACAATCGCGGTTTGTGACACGGGAACAGCGAGGTTCAGCGTCGTTTTGTTGCTTTTCCCGAGGGCGGTCACCACCACCGTCAGTTTCGCCTTGGCGGTAACGGTGTGGTACGTTTGGTTGATGCCCGCGTCGGTAAATTCATCGCACAGTGTCACTTCGGGTGACCCCGAAAGCGCCACAAAAAAGGAGACCGACGGCCCACGTCCCGAAAAGGACGGGTCGCCGAACAGCGTACCGAGCGGCACCGAAAACGCCACGCGGTCTTGCTCCTCAAACGCATCGCACAGCGCCGTTGAAAGTTTCGCTTGCAAGGCGTTTTGCAACGCGGTGTTGCCCGAAAAAGAGCGCACATTTCCCGCCTCGTCCGTCTGCAACGAAACGGCATCGGAAAAGGTTTCCTCTGCGCACACCTCGCCCACCGCATCGGCAAAAAGCCGTTGCGCTTGGGTGGTTGCGGCGTGTTCGCCGTAAACGGAAAGCAGACGCGCGGCGGAAAATTCCACCGCCACAAACGCCGTTACCGCTAAAAACACCACCGCCAACACAAGCCGTCGGTTGCGAAAAAAGCGACGGCGCAACCCTCGTCTTTTCATTCGCTCATCCCCTTTGCGCCACCATACGTGGCAGGGGCTTGGTCGGTTCCTTTTCAGCATACCACAAAGCGCAAAAAAGCGCAACAAAAAATCCCGAGGACACGAAGTATCCTCGGGATTTTCTCTTGAAATGTACTCGACGACCGAATTATTCGGCAGTCTCCTCCGTCGCGGGAGCTTCCTCTGCGGGAGTTTCTTCTGCGGGAGCTTCTTCGACAACTTCGGCAACCTCAGCGGGTTCTTCAACCGGAGCGGCTTCCTCAGCGATTTCCTCCGCCGGCGCTTCCTCTTCGGGGAGCAGGGCACGAATGGAAAGGCTGATGCGTTTTTTGTCGAAATCGACGTTGATAATCTTCGCCTCGACCTCTTGACCGATTTGCAGTTCATCTTGCGGTTTTTCCACACGATGGTTGGAGATTTGGGAAATGTGGATAAGGCCGTCCACACCGTCGATAATCTGCGCAAACGCGCCGAACGTGGTCATTCCCACCACTTTGGCGGTCACCACGTCGCCCACGTTGTAGGCGGTGGTGAATTTCGTCCACGGGTTGTCCTCTTCTTTGCGATATCCGAGGGAGATTTTGTGTTTTTCGGTGTCGAGCGCTTTGACGTACACTTCGACTTCCTGACCGATGCTCAGCACGTCGGACGGATGTTTGACCCGTTTCCAGGAAAGCTCGGAAACGTGAATCATACCGTCGGCACCGCCGAGATCGACAAACGCGCCGTAGCTGGTCATGGATTTCACGACACCTTTGTAGGTCGCGCCCACTTCAAGGCTCGCCCACAGCGCTTCGGCTTTCTCGCTGCGCTCTTCGCGGAGCACTTTGCGGATGGAGCCCACCGCACGGCGGCGTTGGGTGTTGACCTCAATGATGCGGAAGCGGGCATCGGTGCCCACCAGCGGGGAAAGGTCTTCCATACGGACGGCGGAAGCGTGGGACGCGGGAATAAACACGCGCACGCCTTTCGCCACGGCAATGACACCGCCGCGCACCACGTTGGTGATTTTGCCTTCGAGAATCTCGCCCGATTCCGCGGCGGCAACGATATCGTCAAAGCCTTTGAGCGCATCCACCCGTTTCTTCGACAAGGTGATGGTGCCCTCTTGGTCGTTGGTGCGCATAATGAGCAGGTCAAGCTCGTCACCGATGTTGACAAGCGTGCTCGGGTCAGCACCCTCGGCGCTCAGCTCGTCCACCGGGATGTAACCGGTCTGTTTGCGGCCGATGACTTCCACCTGGACTTCGCTCGGGTTGATGCCGACGACAACGCCTTTCACTCTTCCGTCAGTATTGGACAAGTTGTTGAAGGAGGCTTCAAGCGCCTCTTCAAAACTCATTTCATCAAAGGATTTTTCCGGAGCGTCTGCCTCGCTCGTTGCAGGGATGGTTTTTTCTTCGTTCAAGATTTCGGACATGGTTGACTGTACCTCCTTAATTATATCGGCGGGCGTCGATGCTCCGGCGGTAAGGCCGGCAGACCGTACCCCCGCGAACCAAGCGGGCGACAAATCTTCTGCCGTCTCGACAAGGTACGCGGACGCAAACGGTTTGCACACCGCACAGAGTTTGGCGGTGTTGGAACTTTGACGTCCTCCGACAATCACCACCACAGGGTGGCGTTGCGACAACTCCACGGCTTCCTGCTGCCGATTTGCAGTCGCATTACATATTGTATCAAAGATTAATGGATTTGTATAGTGTTTTTTTGCAACTTTTTTGCAATTTTCGAAAACTTTTTTTTGGAAAGTGGTTTGAGAGACCAAAACCGGCGGATTTTTTCCCACAATTTCGGGGTTGTCAAGCAACTCTTGCAACGTTTCGGGACTGTCGAACACAAACGACGGCCCGTGACAAAATCCGCGAATGCCAATCACTTCGGGGTGATTTTCGTCGCCCGCAATCAGCACGGTCGACCCGTTTTGCGAGTGTTCCTCCACAATGCGGTGGATTTTGTCCACAAACGGACACGTCGCATCGCACACAGTAAGCCCGCGCGCGGCAATCGCATCGTACACCGCCTGCCCCACACCGTGGGAACGAATAACGAGGGTTGCGTCAAGCGGCGCGTCGTTCGGGTCTTCCACGATAGAGACACCCCGCGCTTTCAGCGATTCCACCGTTTGGGGATTGTGAATAAGCGGGCCTAACGTGCACACCCGCTTTCCCTCAGAAAGCAAGGTTTCCACCGCTTCCACAGCCCGTTTCACACCAAAGCAAAATCCGGCGGTTTTAGCAAGTTCCACACCGCTCATTTGCTCGCCTCCATCAGCGTTTGCACCGCCGCAGTCATCGCCCGCGTCGCCACGCGCAAATTCGGTTTTTCGCCCGCCAGTTCCAGTTCTTCCGGCGAAAGCGGCGCGCCGAACGACACCGTTACACGGCGAAACAGTTTCACTTTTTGGTCTTTGGCGGTCACCGCCACGGGCAACACGTGCGCCTGCGTTTGCGCGGCAATCAGCGCCGCACCCGACTTAAAGCGACCGAGTTCCCCTGTTTTTGAGCGGGTTCCCTCAGGAAAAATACCCACCCATTTCCGCTCGGCAATCAGTTGCTGTGCGCGGTCAATCGCGCCGGTATCCCCTTTGCCGCGTGCCACGGGAAAAGCACCGCATTGCTTGCCGAGAAGCCACGCAAGAAAACCGAAACGAAACAGCTCCGACTTCGCCATAAAAAAGACGTCCGCCCGTTTTTGCGCATAGAGCAAAAACACGGGGTCAAGCATCGAAATATGGTTGCTGCACACCATCAGCGGACGGTCATCCGTCGGGAGATTTTCAAGACCTTTCACCTGAAACGGGAACAGCAACCGAAACAGCGGGCGAAGAATGGCTTTGAGTGTATAGCCGACCTTTCTCCAAACACCGTATTCCTTTGCGCGGCGCAGACGGTCTTCCTTCTCCTGCCGCTCAATATGCTCCCGTTCCGTCTCGTCCGGCAAACGCTCGTTTGAACGTTGTTCTTCCGTCATACGAGTTTCTCCTTCACAATAGATTCCATAAGCGCTACCGATTCTTCCAGCGTGTTGCCCGTCGTATCCACCGACACCGCATCGTCCGCGGGTTTCAGCGGTGCTACGTCTCGATGGGAGTCGTTGTAGTCACGCTGTTTCATATCTTCAAGCACGTCTTCGAACGCCACGTCCATTCCCTTTTCTTTCAGTTCGTCGAAACGGCGACGCGCGCGATCCTCCACCGAAGCGGAAAGGAAGATTTTTACTTTCGCATCCGGCAAGACCACCGTACCGATATCCCGTCCATCCATAATGACGTTGTTTTCACGCGCCAATTTCTGTTGCGTTTCAAACAGGAATTTCCGCACCTCGGGAATCGCCGACGTGGTCGATGCCGCCATCGACACTTCGGGCGTGCGGATTTGGTCGCTCACATCTTCGCCGCAAAGAAGCACACGTTGCGTGCCATCCACATAGGCAATCGAAACCTCAATGTCCGACAGCGCGGCAATCACAGCGGGTTTATCGTTCACGTCAATGCCGCGACGAAGCATGGCAAGTCCGACGGTGCGGTACATCGCACCCGTATCCACGTACACGTAACCGAGGGTCGCCGCCAACCGTTTGGCGATGGTGCTTTTTCCCGCGCCGGACGGCCCGTCAATCGCTACCGCTACAAAATCGCTCATTTTTCATTCCTCCATGTGTTCTGTAAACTCTCCTATACTTTGACCGGCAACAGCGCCGGTAGAAAAGGCAATTTGCAGGTTAAACCCGCCGGTGTAGGCATCTACGTCCAGCACCTCGCCGGCAAAATACAACCCGTTGCAAAGTTTGGATGCCATTGTTTTCGGGTCAATCTCTTTCACCGAGACGCCGCCCGCCGTCACAATCGCCTCCGAAACGGGACGCGGGCGCGTCACCGTCAGCGGCAAGGCTTTTACCGCCGTTTTCAGCCGCTCACGCTGTTCGCGCGTTACGCTGTGGCACTTGGTCGCACCCTCCACCCCGCATTGCGCAAGAAAGGGGTCAACCAAACTTTTCGGAAGCAGTTTCGGCAAGGTGTTTTGCAAATCGGCGTTTTGCCGTTCCGCAAAATCGCGCAATAAGCGCGCATCCAACTGTTCAGCGGAAAGGGCGGGTTTCAGGTCAATCAGCAGGCGATACCGCCCGTCGGTAATGTCCCGCAAATGCGCCGATGCGCTTAAAATCATCGGGCCGGACACCCCGAAATGGGTAAACAGCATCTCGCCGAAATCGGTATACACCACGCGGTTTTTGTGCGCGGTATCCACCACGGTCAGCCCGCAGTTTTTGAGGGACAATCCCTGCGCCTGCCCGCAAAGCGGCTCGGCACATTCGAGCGGCACAAGCGAGCCGCGCGGCTCCACGACGGTATGTCCCGCCTGCCGCGCCAAGTCGTAGCCGTCGCCGGTGCTCCCCGTTGTCGGGTACGACACCCCGCCGGTGCACACCACCACGCGGTCGGCAACGTATTCCTTTCCGTCGGTATCGACAACGCCTTTGCACACGCCGTTTTCCAAAATCAGCGAGGCGACACGCGCCTGCGAAAGTACCGCGCCCGCTTTGGTGGCGAAACGGTGCAGCGCATCCACCACGTCCACCGCCTTGTCGGAGACGGGAAACACGCGGTTTCCCCGCTCGATTTTCAAAGGCACGCCCATCGACTCGACAAGCGCCATCGTATCGTGGTAGGTAAAGCGGTGAAACGCGCTGTGCAAAAACCGCCCGTTACCGGGCACGTTTTGTATCATCTCCTCCGGCTCGGTGGCGTTCGTGAGGTTGCACCGCCCCTTGCCGGTAATCATCACTTTGCGGGCAGGGCGCTCGTTGCGCTCCAACACGGTCACGCGGCACCCGTTTTTTGCGGCAAATCCGGCACAAACCAGTCCCGCCGCGCCGCCGCCGACCACGATGACCCGTAAAGTGTTATCCCTTGTCATTGTCATTACTCCTACGCGCGGATTTTCGCGGAAATCTCGCTAAAAACCGCATAAAATCAAGGATTTATCGTCTTTTTCTTTCTAATGTAAAGTAAATTAACTTTACTTAAAAACGCGTGCAAACACGCGATGCCATCGTGCTTTATAGAGGTCCACAAGCCCGTTCAGCGCCAAATCGAACACCACGAACACGCCGTTGCCAAGCGCCAAGAGCACCAGCGGCATATTCACCCCGAACACCTCGAATTCGTCCGGTTCCAACCCGCCGACAAAGAGGAGCAAGAGGTACACCGCCACCACCGCGACGTTAAACAGCAACAGTTTCAGCACCCACGCGAGCACTTTGGAGGGAAGGCGGTCAATGAGCAGTTTCAGCGTGGGATAGTAGCCGAAGAACGCCAAAAACAGCAATTTCGCCTCAAAATCCGGCGCGATAAAAAAGGTGAGCACACCCGATGCGGCATAAGCGGCAAAACCCCACTTGACCCCGCCTTCAAGCGAAACGGGCATCAGCACAATCCCCGCGAGAGCGGTCAGCGCCAGGGTGGACACGGGGATGACGGTCAACATCATACACACAACGGCAAGCGCACCGAGCACGCCGCACAGCGCGATTTTGGCACTTTGTTTCATCCCGTCTCCCCCTTTTCTTTTTGTTCTCTTTCGTTTAACAGCAGGAAATCAAATCCCCGCCCATACATTCGCAGCAGCAGTCCATACAATACAACGTCTCACACACACGGCAGGCATCGACGTTACCGCCACAGCAATCCATCGACCCCGCGCGCGGCGTTCCGTCGGGATTGGCGGTGCCGCGACGACGATCCATCTGCGCCTTTTGCGCGCTGTATTCGGTGTTGCCGGGGTCCATCGCGCACGCCTGACTCACGCAGGTATACGCATCGTCAAACCAGCCTTTTTTGAGCAAAATCATTCCTTTGAGATAGTACCACTCGGCGGAGCGCGTGTCGGCGGGCACGCCGTTGAGCAGCGTTTCCGCATCGGCGATGCGCCCGTTTCCCATCATCTCGCGCACGTCATCGTACTGCCCGCCGCCGCGATAGGCGGCGCCTTGATACCCGCCGGAGGAAGCGTGCATCCCGCGAATAATGGTGTCGTAAGCATCGTTGATTTCCTGCATTTTCTCCTGCGCCAAGTCAGACAGCGGGTTGTTGTCGTACTGGTCGGGATGATATTTGCGGGCAAGCGCACGGTAAGCGGCTTTGACCTCTTCCTCGCTCGCGCCGCGGGCCACACCGAGCACTTCATACGGGTCTTTCATCGCGATTTTTCCTCCTTTTTGGGCTTTTTAAGCGATTGAATCACGGCAGGCAATCCCTGCCACAGAATATTGCGTAAAATACCGTCAAACCGGCGAACGTCAAGCAGTTCGTAGGCGGCTTTTGCCTCCGCCACCGTACCGGTGAGCGAGGCTTCCACAAACGCGGTCACGCCCGCTTTCCCCTCGCGTTCATACAAGGGCATAAGCGGGTTAAACCCGCCTTTTTTGCAATCTTTTTCAAGGTCGTCCGCCGCGTCGGCAAGATACACAAACCGCCCGATACAGTAGCCGAGCCGGTCAAGCACGCGGCGCGCGGTGTCATCCGTCGCCGTCGCCGCGAGCAGTTTGCCCGTCAGCGTCGCCGTCGGTTCGGCGGCCTCATCGGTGGAGACGGCGCGGGTTTCCAGTTCCTGCTGTTTTGCAAGATAGTTTTTCACCCACTCGTCCTCCGTCGGGTAGCGCGCCGCCGCCTTTTTGTGGGCGCGGGACAAGAGCGCGCGCAGGAGTTTTGCGCCAAAACGGCGAAAACCCCGTTCATCCGCCACGTTGTCACAGAGTTTGTAGTATAACAAAAGCATCGCATAATCCGCCGCCACGTCCACCGCCGCGGTTTCGCCGCAGTAGGAACATTTTTTCAGCGGGTTATACACGCACCGACCGCGGCGGAACCCCGCGCAGGAGTCGGCAAGCGCCATATTCACAAGGGCAACAAAGGTAAAGTCGTAACTCAAAGAAAAGCGGGCAATGGTACCGTACCGCTTGCCGAGCCGCTTGCACAGCGTGCAATACACGCCTTTGTATGCCTCGTATTCGCAAAGTTTCAGTTCCGGCTTGCAAATCCGGACGTATCCAAACATCGGTTTCTCCTTTTATCACTGTCGTTCCTTTTAGTATAGCAGAAAAACAGCGGCAGGTCTATGAAAGAATTGTTAATTTTCCGTCGAATTTCCGCCGTCGTCCAACACTTCGTACAACAGCGCGGCATCCTGCTTTTGCACCGTTTCTTTCACGGAGAGCACTTTGGCTTTGACCGTGCGGGAACCGAACTGCACACACAGCACGTCCCCTTCTTTCACGTCATACGACGCACGCGCCGGTTTTCCGTTCACCAGCACACGTCCCGCATCGCACGCCTCGTTGGCAATGGTGCGCCGTTTAATCAGGCGGGACACTTTCAAATATTTGTCTAATCGCATAGTTGTCTCCCATTATACAAGAAAAGGCTGCCGTGGAAAACCAGCGGCAGCCTCACTCTTGCAAAACTTATTTCGCGACAGCGTCTTTGAAGCCTTTGCCCGCTTTGAAAGCCGGCACTTTGGACGCGGGGATTTTGATGGTCTCTTTGGTCTGCGGATTGCGACCCACGCGAGCGCCACGTTTGCGAGCCTCGAAGGTACCGAAACCGACGAGCGCCACTTTGTCGCCTTTTTTCACGGCGCAAACGATGGAATCGAGGGTGGCGGCGAGAGCTTTCTCGGCGTCTTTCTTGGAAAGACCGGATTTCTCGGCGATAGCCGCAACGAGTTCAACTTTGTTCATGACTTTTTTCCTCCATTTTTTTGTTTTATTTCCAGCGGTAACCGCTAAAAACCATAAGAAATAAGAAAACGGGATTATTCCGCGCGCTTGACTTCGTCCCACAAGGTGTTCAGCGTGTCCAGCGAAGCGGCGGGCACGTCAATGCCCCGTTCGGCGGCGAGTTTGTCCAACGCGGAAAAGCGACGGACGAATTTTTCCACACTCTTGCCGAGCGCCATTTCCGGCTCCACATTCAAAAACCGTGCCACATTGACCACCGAGAAAAGCACGTCGCCGAGTTCTTCCTCCTGCGCCTGCGCGTTGCCGGCGGCGATTTCCGCTTTCAGTTCGGCAATCTCGCCTTCGAGCGTATCGAGAGTATCCTCCACTCCGTCGTAATCAAACCCGACACGGCGGGCGCGATCCTGCACCTTTTCGGCGCGCATCAGCGACGGCAGGGTTTTCGGCACGTTTTTCAGCAAATCGGATTGGGCGCGGGTGTTCTTCGTCGCGCGCTTCATCGCATCCCAGCTTTTGAGCGCGTCTGCTTCGTTGTCGGCTTTGACATCGCCGAAAACGTGCGGATGACGGACGAGAAGTTTCTTGCACAGTTCGTCCACCACGTCGTCAAAGGTGAAGTGGCTTACTTCCTCTTCCATCAGCGCGTGGAACACGACCTGCATCAGCACGTCGCCCAGTTCCTCACGAAGACCGGCAACGTCGCCGTTGTCAATCGCTTCAATCGCTTCGTGGGTCTCTTCCAAAAAATTTTGACGAATGCTCTCGTGGGTTTGTACCTTGTCCCAAGGGCACCCCTCCGGCGAGCGAAGCAGGCGCATCAGCGCGAGTAAATCGTCAAGAGAATAGGTTTCTTTTTTCGGATAAGAAAGGGACATATTCAAGCCTCACTTCAAGTAGTATTTTACAATATTTTTGCCCGTTTTGCAAGTGTTTTCTTGTATTTTTTCTCAAAAAATGCAGATTTTAGGCAACTTTTTTGCCCATTTTGCCCATTTTTTAGCCTTTTCGACCTTGTGCCATCAGTTTTCCGTCGTAAAAGTCCGCCGCAAACGGCACTTCGGGCAGGGTAAATTCCTTTCCGTTCAGGTAAGAAAGCTCCCCTGCATCCGTCTTAAAATCGAATTTCAGGCGATACGCGCACAACGCTTGCTTGGTCATTCCCACCCGCTTGTTTTGCTCGTTTTTCCCGTATTTTCCGTCCCCGAGCAACGGGTGACCGAGCGATGCCAAATGCGCGCGAATTTGGTGCGTGCGACCGGTGAGCAGGTGCACCTCCAAAAGCGACACGCCGTTTTTCTCCGCAAGGACGGTGTACGCCGTTACAATCGTGCGGGCATCGGGTGTTTTTTTCGAGGTGATATACACACGGTTTTGGTCGCTGTTTTTTTCAAGATAGCCGGTCAGCGTATCCGCCTTTTTCGGCATTTTCCCGAACACCAAACATTGATAGTATTTTTCAATTTCGCGCTGTTTCAGTTTGTCGTTGAGAATACGCAGTGCCGCCGCCGTTTTCGCGGCGATGACAATACCCGCCGTGTTGCGGTCAATGCGGTTGACGAGCGCCGGTGTAAACGACTGCGCATCGTCCGGGTCAAACTCCCCTTTTTCGTACAGATACCGTTGCACGCGCGCGATAAGCGTGTCGCCGTATTCGTGTTTATCGGGGTGCACAAGCAGCCCTGCCGGCTTGTTTAAGAGCATCACGTTTTCGTCCTCATATACCACGCACAGGTCGCGACCCGCCTGCATAAACTCGTGTGCCCATTGCTTTTCGGTCGCCGTTTGCTCCAAAAACTCGTCCGGCACAAACACGCGCACCACGTCTCCCTCGCACAAGCGGGTGGAAATTTCGGCGCGTTTGCCGTTGACTTTAATATCTTTGCACCGCACCGCTTTATATACGCGCGTCAGCGGCAATTTCGGAAACGTCTTGCATAAAAACTTGTCCAGCCGCTGTCCGGCATCGTTTTTTCCGACGGTCACGATTTTCAAGGCGTTTTCCCCCTTTTCGGTCTTGTTTTTGCCTACACGGTGTGATATACTGAAAGAAACCTCGCGAAAGGAGGCTTGCTTTCATGGACGAGAACGTACACAAACACCATCGCCGTCGAATGCGCGACCAGTTCTTCGAGCACGGGCCGGCACGGTTCAACGACATTCAACTGTTGGAATTTTTGCTCTTTTACGCCATTCCGCGCGGCGATGTCAACCCGATAGCCCATCGACTGCTCGAACGGTTCGGGAGCGTGTCGGGTGTGCTGAAAGCAAGCCCGGAACAACTGAAATCTGTTCCCGGAATCGGCGATAGTGCCGCCGCTCTCGTGGCGCTTTGCGGGCATCTCGTGCGCAAATGCGGCGAGGAGCAAACGCCCGCCGGCATACAACTGTCCACTCCGGAGGAGTTCGGTCAGTTCTTCTTGCCGCGGTTTTGGAACGAGCAAAACGAATTGATGATGCTGATGTCCCTAAATCACCGCCACGAGGTGCTCAACTGCTCAGTTATCACGAAAGGGTCGGTCAGCGCCACCGAAATCAACACGCGCCTCGTGTTGCAACAGACGCTCGCCGACAACGCCACCGCGGCGGTCATCGCCCACAATCATCCGTCCGGACACGCGCTCCCCTCCCGTGCGGATATCGAGAGCACCATTGCGCTCGCCAAAATGCTGTCTGCCGTCAGCGTGAAATTGCTTGACCACATCGTTATTGCGGACAACGACTTTGTCTCTATGCGCGACACGCCGACTTTGGCACACATCTTCGCCGACAACATCTGAATAGCGGTATCTCCCCTGCAAACGCTTTGTTTGCAGGGGATTTTTTATTTGTCGAGAACTTTTTTGAGATATTGACCCGTGTAGGAGCGGTCGCATTCGGCGACCTGTTCCGGCGTGCCGGTAACCACCACTTCGCCGCCGCGGTCGCCGCCCTCGGGCCCGAGGTCAATCAGATAATCCGCCGATTTCACGACGTCCAAGTTGTGCTCAATCACCACCACGGTGTTGCCCGCATCGACGAGCTTTTGCAATACCGTCAGCAGTTGCGCCACGTCGGCGGTGTGCAGTCCCGTGGTCGGCTCGTCCAAAATATAAATCGTCTTGCCGGTTGCCACGCGGGACAGTTCGGTCGCGAGTTTCACCCGCTGTGCCTCACCGCCCGAAAGGGTGGTCGCGGGTTGACCCAGTTTGACGTAGCCGAGACCCACGTCCACAAGCGTTTTCAGCTTGCGCGCGATTTTCGGAATATCCGCAAAAAACGCGGTCGCTTCCTCCGCTGTCATTTCGAGCACGTCGTAAATGCTCTTGCCTTTGTATTTCACTTCCAGCGTTTCGCGGTTATAGCGTTTGCCTTTGCACACCTCGCACGGCACGAAAATATCCGGCAAAAAGTGCATCTCGATTTTGAGAATACCGTCGCCTTGGCACGTCTCGCACCGCCCGCCCTTGACGTTAAAGCTGAACCGACCCGCGTTAAAGCCACGGGCGCGCGCATCCGGCGTTTGGGCGTACAAATTGCGGATGTCGTTAAACACACCCGTGTAGGTTGCGGGGTTGGAACGCGGCGTGCGCCCAATGGGCGACTGGTCGATGTTAATCACCTTGTCGAGGTGTTCCATACCGGTGATACTCCCGTGCTTTCCGGGGTGGGTCAGCGTGCGGTTGAGTTTCGCCGCGAGCGCCTTATACAGCACCTCGTTTACGAGGGACGATTTGCCCGAGCCGGACACACCGGTTACGCAGTTAAACGCGCCGAGTCGAAAGGGCACGTCGATATTTTTCAGGTTGTTCTCCCCTGCTTTGTGAACGGTCAGCGTTTTGCCCGTTCCCTTGCGCCGTTGTTGCGGCACGGGAATTTGCCGTTTGCCGCTCAAATACAACCCCGTCACCGAGGAATCGCACTTGCACAGTTCTTGCGGCGTGCCCGCAAACACGACGTTGCCGCCGTGTACGCCCGCACCGGGCCCGATATCGACGACAAAATCCGCCGCGCGAATGGTATCCTCGTCGTGCTCCACCACCACAAGGGTGTTGCCGAGGTCACGCAGGTGTTTCAGGGTGGCGAGCAACTTGTCGTTGTCCCGCTGATGCAGACCGATGCTCGGCTCGTCGAGGATATAGAGCACACCCATCAAATACGAGCCGATTTGGGTCGCCAAGCGGATGCGCTGTGCCTCACCGCCCGAAAGGGTCGCGGATGCGCGCGCAAGGGTAAGATAGTCAAGCCCCACGCCTTTGAGGAAGCCGAGCCGCTCGCGTATTTCTTTCAAAATGCCGTCACCGATGGCGTGTTCCCGCTCGGTGAGTTGAAGACTATCGAGAAAATCCAGCGCTTCCGTCACCGAAAGGCGGGTAAATTCCATAATGTTGAGCCCGCCGACCGTCACCGCCAAAACCTCTGGTTTCAGGCGGTCGCCGTGGCAATCGGGACAAGGCCTCT
>JAZRYM010000049.1:0-15401 GCA_045600765.1 Acutalibacteraceae bacterium
ATGCCGGGGATTTCCTCCGGCGGATACCCGTTTGCTTTCGCTATTTCCGAAAGCTGTTTGGTCATATCCTCCGCCACACGCTTATCCATTTCGGCGCGGGCATCGGTGCCGTTTTGCAGCGTGTTTTCTTCGGGCTTCGGCTGGTTTGCGGGCGCGTTCAAACCGCACTTCTCTTTGAAGTCGGCAATTTTTTGATCGAGCTCCTCATCGCGCCGGAACACGCACCATTTAAGCGCATCCTCGCGGCTCAGCTCGTTTCCCGCTTTATTCACCGCATCTACGGTATCGTCCCCGTTTTCAATATCACACACTCTGTTATAAAACCTTTGAACGATTCTGCCGGGTTTTGTATTCAGAATTTCATTAAATTCCTCGGATGTGGGTTTGTTCTGCGCCATATCGTCCAAGCCCTGCAAAATACATTTTTCAAGATCGTGGCACACAATTCCCGTGGCAATGGCAGTCGTCTTCGGAAGATCCTTCTCCGCATAGGTTTCCAGTTGCATCCTTACCTTGTCCGTTTTTTTGATGTCTTCGCTTATCCATCCGCTCAAAACTTTCTTTTGCTCCGGAGTCAACGCCTCCACCTTGTTGATTTTCTCGTCGAACGACGCTTGCTTCTGCTGTTTCTCCTGCGCAATTCTGACCTTTGCCTCGGCTTCGGCTTTTTCTTTGGCTTCTTTTCTCGCTTCTTCTTGTTCTTTCGCCAAACGCTCGGCTTCGATGCGTTCCGCGTGCTGTGCGGCGGTTTCATTATATTTTGCCATAAACATCCGGTCGCGGATTTCTTTCAGTTGCTCCTCCGAAACCGGTTCTTCAAAAGTTTTCCGCAACGCCTCGTTTTTTTCATAAGCCTCGCGTTTTCCCTCGTACAGCCGATGCTCCAACTCATATTTTTCCACATCCGCGTCGTATTTGCGCGCGGCGGCACTGCGCAAGCTTTCCCAACCGAAAGCTTTGCAGATTTTGTCCCAAATGCCCGTGGGCTTGCGGCTTTCGTCCGGAGGGGTGGGCTCTTCCGGCATAGACTCTTCAATAAACGCTTTGCGCGCCTCGTCCCCGAAGACGTATTCGCCGTCTTTCATAAACACCATCACGGGAAGACGGTTCGGCGCATTGGCAGGCAGCATATACACCGGCCGACCCTTTGCGATAATCTCGGTGCCGGCGGCGTCTTCGTCAATGCGGTTTCCGTTCATATCTGTCGCCAGCAAAACGGTATCTACATCACTTTCACTGCCCACAAGCTCATACACTTTGTGCGTCATGGCGGAATGCTTGTTGCCGACGGAAAACCCCACAGAAGCGAAAATGCTCCAAGTATTCGCCTCGCCGTTGTTAGCCATATTCCTAAAACGGTAGAACGTGTTGTCCAGCCGGGTGTCCAAATCTATCAGTTGGAGCTTCGACATCTTCAAGAGCTGTTCCGGGTCCACGACAGGATACGCGGGGTTGGCAATCACTCTCAACTTTGTAATGGTGACACCCGCCATGTTCACCACGGGTCCCAATTTGTCACAGATAGCCTGCTCTTCCTCTTTTTCGAAGAAGCCATATTTCCTCACCGAGTTTTCAAAGTCGCTGAGCTTCAAAATGGGCGCAACGGTTTTCCACTCTTTTATGAGCGTAACGTCGTCCTTAGCGGCAATATTCGCGCAGTGTCCGTCGATGTTTTCGACAAGGTGCGAAAACACTCTTTTATACAAGTCTGCCCGACGTTGCGAATAATTTTCCGCCTGAGAGCCTTTTTCCGCAAGCTCCAACAGCTCCGCCTTTTCTTCTTTCGGCATATACTTTTGAACGTACAAGCCGAGGTTATAGCCCGCCTCGCGGTCGTCATTATACAGCTTTCTACCCGCCAAAGCGCACGGGTCCGTCACCATTTCGTCGGCATAATCCAACAGAGCGTTGCGCGCACTATTCATAAGCGCGCGGCGCGCACGCTTCTCGCTCCAACTCGGCGTTTGGAAGTAATAATCCGGCTTCTGCTGCCGGATATACTCCGTCATCTTTTCCGCCGATGCAACACAATCCGGGATTTTCGAAATAGTATTCTTGCGTTCCGCCTTAATCTGTTCTGGCGTTTTGTTCATAACACTTGTAAAATAATCTTCATCAAAAGGCATAATCGTAACCTCCGTAACGTTTCGTCGGGACGTTTTCCCGCTTTCTGTAAGTAACACCCGGTATTCCTCTAAAATGTTACACTATTTTCCGAAAATAATCAACCCTTTTTGAATAAAAACCGCCTTGCCGAGAGGGCATCCCTGCCGATTTTTCTTGAAACCCCATTGCCACCGAGACGATTTTGTGGTATACTGAGCATTATACAACACATCCGCAAAGGAGAAACGACGATGAAACTGGTGATTTTGGATGCGCACGGGGTCAACCCCGGCGATATTTCGTGGGAACAACTGAAACCGCTCGGCGACGTGGAAATTTACGAAGAAACCGCCGACGGCGCCGACGAACAAGCCACCATCGACCGTATCGGCGACTGCGAAATCGTGGTTACCTGCAAAAACGTGCTCAGCCGCAAAACGTTTGAACAATGCAAACACATCAAAATGGTGGCGGTGCTTTCCACCGGCTACGACGTGGTGGACGTCAAAGCCGCCGCGGAACACGGGATTCCCGTGTGCAACGTGCCGACCTACGCCACCGACGCGGTCGCGCAATTCGTGTTCGCGCTGATTTTGGAACTGTGCCACCGCGTGGACTTGCACAGCCGCTCGGTACACGACGGCGACTGGTGCCGGTGCGGCGATTTTTGCTACTGGCTCACGCCGCAGGTGGAACTCGCGGGCAAAACGCTCGGTATCATCGGTTACGGCAACATCGGGCAAAAAGTCGCCGCTATCGGCAAAGCGCTCGGGATGAACGTGCTTTACAACAGTCCCCACGCGGCGGGAAGTACACCGCTTGCGGAACTGTTCGCAAAATCCGACATCCTTTCGCTCAACTGCCGTCTGACCGACGACAACCGCAACCTCATTAACGCCGCTTCCATCGCCCAAATGAAAGACGGCGTGTGGATTGTCAATACCGCGCGCGGCCCGCTCGTGAACGAGCCCGATTTGGTTGCCGCGCTCGAAAGCGGCAAAGTCGGCGCCTATGCCACCGACGTGGTGACCGGCGAGCCGATTGCGCCGGAAAACCCACTGCTGAAAGCAAAAAACTGCTTTATCACCCCGCACATCGCGTGGGCGACGAAAGAGTGCCGCGAACGGCTTGTGGACGTCACCGCCGACAACATCAAAGCCTTTTTGGCGGGCACCCCACAAAACGTCGTCAACGGAATATAAAAGAAAACCGGGAACCCCTTGACCAAATCGGTCAAGGGGTTCCCTTTATAGTTCACAAAACGAACAGGATATTAATTTTACGCGCCCAGTGTCGGGATAAGTCCCGCTAAATATTTGCGCATCGCCAGCACGTCTTTCATATTGACCGCGCCGTCGCCATTCGCATCGGCGGCGGATTGGTCAAACGCCGACACATCCATCCCCGCAAGGAATTTCCGCACCGCCAGCACGTCTTTCATGTTGACCGCACCGTCGCCGTTCGCATCACCAAAAACAGTCTCGGACGGATTGGTTTTGGTCGGGTCAGTTTTGGTCGGGTCGGTTTTGGTCGGGTCCGGGGTTACATTAAGGAACGCAAATCGCGGTTTCAGCAGCTCCTCGTTTCCGTTTCGAATCAAGATTTCTTTCCAGCCCTCTTTCGTTCCTTCAAACGTAACCTCTTCCAACGCACCGCAACCGTAGAACGCGCAATCGCCGATTTCGGTCACGCTGACCGGGATTTTAACACTGGTAAGCCCGGTGCAATTCGAGAACGCCCGGTCGCTGATGTTTTTCACGCCGGAGGGAATGTTGATGATTTTAAGCTCGGTGCAGTTAAAGAAGGCGCCATTTGCCAGTTTTGTCGTGCCTTCTTCAATGGTGTAAAGTCCCCGTAAAATGTCCGCCTTAGTCGCAATCAGCCACGAGTCAATATACAAAACGCCGAGTTCCCAGTTGTTGCTTTCTCTGTAAATGGCCGTTTCCGAAAACGCTCCTTCACCGATGTTTTCAACGCTGTCCGGAATGGAGACTTTTCTAAGGCTGACGCAAGAATAAAATGCAGCTTTCCCGATGTTCTCTACCCCGTTCGGAATAGTGAGAAGGTCGATATTACATCCGCAAAATGCATATTCGCCGATGGTTTTTAAGCCCGCCGGAAGGGTAATACCCGTAAGTCTTTCGCAGCCGTAAAACGCTTTATCGCCAATACGGGTCACACCATCCGGAATCGTAACGCTGGAAAGCCGTTTGCAACCGCAAAACGTCTTGTCTTCAATGCGCGTCACCTGCGACGGAATGATAACCGAGCCCAGCTCGGGACAGTCCTGAAAAGCGGCTTCGCCGACATAAACGATACTGCTCGGCAAAGAAGCGCTTTCAAGATATTCGCAACCGGAAAATGCGCTGTCCGCTATGCCGACTGTGCCCTCATCTACCGCGCAAGCGGACGGCAGGCGAATGCTCTCGGCAGCCATCATCCACGAATCAATATACAAGATGCCGTTTTTCCATTTGGTTATATCACTGTAAATAGGTGTATCAAAAAGCACACCGTATCCGACTTTTTTCACGCTGTTCGACAACATAAAGGTCACAAGACTGGTGCAATGCCAGAAAGCGCCGTCTCCAATCGTCTCTACGCCAACCGGAATATCGACCCGCCGGAGATTGCCGCACCCGTAAAACGCAAAATCGCCGATATATTTTACGCTGTTCGGAATGGAGACCTCTTTGAGACTGACGCAACTTTCAAAAGCGCCGCCCGCAACACCGACGATGCCCTCGTCAATGTCACAGTTCTCCGGCAACCGTTCCGGGAGGGTCGCAAGCAACCACGAATCCACAATCAGCATACCGGTAATATCGTAATTGGCAATATTATTACAAAGCGCTGTTCCGAAAAACGCGCTGTCACCAATTTCTTTCACACTGGACGGAATGGAAACGCCGGTAAGTTTTTCACAGCCGAGAAACGCGCTTTCCTCAATGGTGGTTACTCCGTCCGGTATATCGTAACTGCCGACTTTTCCTTCCGGACAATACATCAGCTTCGTCTTCTCTTTGTTAAAAACCACGCCGTCAACCGAAGCATAGGTGTTGTTGTTTGCGGCAACAGTAATGTCCGTCAGCGATTTGCAGGCGTAAAACGCGCGATACCCGATACCGGTCACGCCCGCAGAAATGTTTACTTTTTCGATTTTTGTTCCCCACGGAGCAAGAACTTCACCGTAATCGGCCATAGCGCCAACACCGGAAATGGTCAGTTCTTTGTCGTTCCGCGTCCACGTGCAATCACCCGTTGTGCCCGTTGCAAACGAAGGTTCTTCCGGTTCGGGACCGACCTTGTGAATGGCAAACAACTGGATGTAACCGATATAGGCACTGTCGCCGTCCGATTTAATACAAAGTTGCGTTTGATTGCCGAGACTTGACAAAGCATACGTATCCGACCAAACCGCTTCATTCATCGTTCCGGTGCCGTCTGCCCAACACTCAACAAAAGGATCGGCTTGGTACAGTCCCCATTGCCCGGATGCATCAAATTCTCCGTCGTAACAATACGAGCCATTGGCGGTTAAAGAGTACTGGGTAACCGGACCATAGGTCGCGATGTCATCGTGAATCGCCTGGGAAAGGGCGCCGTTGTACAAAACCGTTCTGTTAGCGTCCAAGGTATAGCGACTGTCAAACCATCCCTCCCACACAAGGGTCTTGCCCGACGAAGAGGTGGTCGGTTGGGTCTGTGTTGAGGTAGAAGCGAAGGAGGACGGCTCGGTCGCACCCCCTTCGTGGGTGGCAATCAGTTTAATGCTGCCGATATAGACCTCATCGCCGGTGCCGTCGGAGAAGAGGCACAGGTTGGTTTCCAGGTTCATACCGGAAATGCCCTCAGCGGTAGTCCAGGTGGCGTAGTTGATGTCGCTGCCTTTCGCAGACCAGCACTCCAAGTACTCTTCAATCGGGGACTCTTGATAGAAGCCCCAAGCGACGTAACCGGACGGACCACCGACATAGTAAGAATCGTCCGATATCAGAACGTATTTGAGCGCCGGGCCGTTCACCGCGATGTCGTCACGGATTGCCTGGGTCAGCGTATCATCGCTATTGATAATCGCTATGGTGTTTCTGGTCGTAAAGTCCATGTCGATGGAACCTTCCCACACAACCACATCAACCGATGCCGCCGAAGCAGGAATACTAGCTACGCTGAAAAGTGTGGTTAACATAACAAGACACAGCGCAACAGACAACAATTTTTTCATAAAAAACGCACTCCTCATTTGGTTTTTACTCATTCGTGGTGAGTATATGCTCAATAGTAGCACGTTTTATTTTCCTTGTCAAGCGTTTATAATAGTCTTGGGAAAAATTTTTTGGAGGTGTGTCTTACGACCGAAAATGAATATACGGGCATCTTGCTTTCCATCGGCATCCGCGTGGGATATTACCGCAGAAAAGCGGGAATGACACAAGCCGAACTCGCCGAGCACACCGGTATGACCCTCTCCTACATCAGCCAGTTAGAAAGCCCGAATTTGCCCTATTGCCCCTCGGTAAAAGCCCTTTTTACCATCGCACAAGCCCTGGGAATCAAGGCATCCAAACTGCTTGATATTGACGACTAAAAAACTCCCGCAGTCTTTGGGCGTTGCCCTTGGACTGCGGGAGTTTTGCGCTGTAAATCTTATTTCTCCTCGTTTTTCTCTTCTTTTTTGCCGTCGAGGAAGCTGTATACCGCCGCGGCGAGCACGCCGCCGACCAGCGGAGCCACGATGAACACCCACACGTTTTGGAACGCATCGCCGCCGGCGAGAAGCGCCGGGCCAAACGAACGCGCGGGGTTGACCGACGTGCCGGTAAGGCCGATACCGAGGATGTGCACAAGGGTGAGGGTCAGACCGATGACGATGCCCGCCACCGCGCCGTTTTCGATTTTGGACGTCACGCCCAAAATGGCGAACACAAACACAAAGGTCAAAATCACCTCAATAATGAGCGACGCGGCAACCGAGCCGTTCGCAAGACCGTTGGAGCCGAGCCCGCCGGTTTTGTCCTCCAAATCCGCGAGAACAAACACGCCTTTGAGGATGCCCGCGCCCGCGATAGCGCCGAGGAACTGCGCCACGATGTAGCCGAAGAAATCTTTGACGGACATTTTGCCCGCCGTCAGCATACCGATAGACACCGCCGGGTTGATGTGACAACCGGAGACGTTGCCGACCGAATACGCCATCGCCACGATGACAAGACCGAACGCCAGCGCGGTCAAGATGTAGCCGCACCCGCTCGCCGCGTCACAGCCAACCGTCATCGCCGTGCCGCAACCGAAGGTCACGAGCACACAAGTGCCGAGGAATTCTGCCAAATACTTTTTGAAAGATGCCATTTGAAAAACCTCCTTTAATTTAGGCCATGCCCAGTATATCACAAACAGAACCTGTTTGCAACCGTATTTAATCGCGGTTCTTTCTGCTTTTTTCACGGTGATACACCAAAACGAACCACAAAGCGCACAACAGCGCCGCCGCGACACCCACGGGATACGCCACCGTTGCGGAGAGACGAAATCCCTCCGGTGCCATCAAAATATAGGTCGCGCTCACACCCGCCATAAAGGTGGCGGGAAAAGCGGTCAACAGCAAGTGAGAAACGGGATGCCCCTCTTTTAAGAGATAGGCGGTCGCCATCCACAACGCCACGGCGGCGAGCGTTTGGTTGCTCCACGAAAAATACCGCCACAGCACGTCAAAATCCAGTTGGGTCAGCAACAGTCCCGCAAAAAGGAGCGGCAAGGTGATTTTTAAGCGGTTTTTGAACGGTTTTTGCGAAAGCCCCGTCCACTCCGCCAAAATGAGGCGCGCCGAACGAAAGGCGGTATCTCCCGACGTAATCGGGCAGGCAATCACGCCGATAACCGCCAAAATGCCGCCCACCGTGCCGAGCATTCCGAACGAAATATCGTAGACGACACCCGATTGTCCCGCCTTTTGAAGTGCTTCGGACAATCCGCCGGTCGTTTCATAAAACACGACACCGGCCGCCGCCCACACAAGAGCAATCATCGCTTCGCCAATCATCGCTCCGTAAAATACCACTCGACCGTTTTTTTCACTTTTAATGCATTTTGCGACCATCGGCGATTGGGTGGCGTGAAATCCCGAAATTGCGCCGCACGCCACCGTAACAAACATAAACGGCCACACGGGCTGACCGTCGGGATGCAGATTTTTCAGAGTAATCTCCGGCAGGGTATACTCTCCGGAAAAGAGGATAACCCCGAAAATGCCCGCCGCCATCAAAAGAAGCACCGCGCCGAAAACCGGATACAGGCGACCGATAAGTTTGTCGATGGGAAGCAGGGTGGCAAGGATGTAATACCCGATAATAAAAAGCACCCAAAAAGACGTGGTCAATGCTTTTGGGGTCAACCGCGCGAGCAACGCGGCAGGGCTTGTGACAAACACCGTGCCGACGAGAACGAGAAGCACCACCGAGAACACGCGCATCACCCATTTGGCGGCGTTGCCGAGATATGTTCCCGACAGCGCGGCAATCGACTGCCCCTCGTGACGGGACGAAATCATCCCAACCATATAATCGTGTACGGCGCCGCCCAAAATCGAGCCGAACACAATCCACAAAAACACAATCGGGCCGAACTGCGCGCCCATAATCGCGCCGAAAATGGGCCCGGTACCCGCAATGTTGAGCAACTGCACAAGAAACGCCTTGCCGGTAGGCATCGGCACACAGTCCACTCCGTCGTTGACGGTAATGGCCGGTGTTGCGCGGTCATCCGGCGAGAATACGCGCGTCGTAAGCCGCCCGTAAACCACATACCCCACAATCAACAGCGCAAACGCGCCTAAAAGCGAAAACACGGTGTCACCTCCTTTTTGAAGAATCATCGAAACGGAAAATCGCCCACACCGACAGCCGGTGCGGGCGAGAGATTACTCCGAACGGTCGTCAATGCCGTTTTGGTCAAAATCCGGCACCAATTCCGGCCCCATTGCCGGATGATGTCCGTCCGGCATATCGTGATGCGGCATTCCCACCATCTCCGAGGTGCGCACGCCGTTTTCGCGACGGGACGTCTCAATCGACTGGCTCACCACTTCTTTGACGTTTTTCGGGTTTTTGATATGAATGAGCTCCTGGGTCGGGTTGGAGGTATCACTACTGCGCAGGATAATTGTGCCGAGACCGAACATCCGCTCAAAAAGGCCGCGTTTCAACGACACGTCGGTAATACGATACAAGCGGATTTCTTCTTCGTCTTTGCTCAAAAAGCCGGTTTCCACAAGCAATTTCGAGGGGGTCAAACGGTATTTTGTAAACGTCCACGGCAAACCGAAGAACACCCAGCGTTTGCGGTCTACCCAAATGGGTTGTTCCGCTTCAATCGACACGGTCATTTGACCGTTTTTCAGCTTATCCGACATAGAGAAAACCTCCTTTTCTTACTTTTTCATTATAGCACACTACGAAAAAATGTCAAATTTTCTTTTGTTTTTATGCGTTTTTCTTGCAAAACCGCCGTTTGGCGTGTATACTTGTCTCATCCGAAACAAAAAGAGGGATTTTCTATGCAACTCGTATGGTTTATGCTTGTGTTGATGTTTGCCGTGTTTGTGCAGGCATTGTCCGGCTTCGGCGGCACACTCATCGCCATGCCGCTCGGCATCGCGCTGATGGGACTGCCCCTCACCAAACCCGTTATGACCATCGTGGCGTGGATTACCGGTGTCATCGTCGTGGCGACGGAATGGAAACATATCCGCCCGAAAGAACTGTGCAAAATGGTGGGCGTGATGCTCGTCGGCGTACTCGGCGGCATTTTTGTGATGGACGCCGTTGCCGACCTTACGTTTTTGCTTCTCTTTTACGGGGTGGTCGTCGCGGGTATCGGGTTGAAAAAACTGTTTTGGAAATCGGAAAAACGCCCGCCCGTTTGGTGGCAAAACACCTCGCTCGCCCTCGCCGGAATTATGCAGGGTTTGTTCGTGTCCGGTGGGAGTTTCCTCGCCATTTATTCCGTGGAAAAACTGCCCGAAAAAAAAGAATTCCGCGCCACCGTCAACGCCGTTTGGGCGATTATCAACACCGTGATGATTACCACCTACGGGTTCACCGGCGCGCTGACCGGCGAGGTGCTGAAAACCGCCGTCATCGCCGTCGTGCCTACCCTTGTCGCCATTTGGCTCGGGTGGAAATTGGCAAACAAAGTCAACCAAGCCACCTTCTTAAAAATCATCTACGTCATCCTCATCGCCTCCGGCGCCGTCTTGCTGTGGACAAATTTGTAAGAACGGTTGCCACCCTGAATTTTTCGTTTTGCATTTTTACATTTTTTGCATTTTACATTTTGAATGAAAAAATCCCACCCCTGCTTATCGCAAGGGTGGGATTTTTCTTACGAAAACTTATTTCTGCGGGAAGCGTTCACGGTTTTTGTTGTAGGTGGTGTGGAGCAACTCGTGCGCTTTGTGCGAGTTGGGCTCGCCGAGGAATTCGTCGTACAGCGCTTTCACCTGCGCGTTGTTGTGGCTCTGGCGAACCGTCTGACGCTCATCCTCGCTATACAGCGCGGCGGCGCGTTTCTCTTTGTAGGTGTCAAGAATGTCGTCGTCCTCGTTCGGCAGGAACGCCTCGCGGACGTACGGCTGGCCGCCGCCGTTGATGCAGCCGCCCGGGCAACCCATAATCTCGATAAAGGTGTAGGGAGACGTGCCCTCGCGGATTTGGTCAAGCAGCACTTTCGCGCCTTTCATCCCGCTCGTCACGGCGACTTTGATTTTTTGACCGGCAAGGTCAAATTCCGCCTCGCGGATACTGTCAAATCCGCGGACTTCGTGGAATTCCACGCCCTCGCGTTCTTTGCCGGTGAGGACAAAGTAAGCGGTACGGAGCGCAGCTTCCATCACGCCGCCGGTCACGCCGAAGATAACGCCGGCGCCGGTGTAATCGTGAACGATATCCTGGTCAAAGTCTTCGTCCGGCAGTTTCGTAAAATTGATGCCGGAGCGTTTGATGAGTTTGCCCAGTTCGCGGGTGGTAAGCACCGCGTCCACGTCGCGCAGACCGTTCGTTTCCATTTCGGGACGTTGCTCCTCATATTTTTTGCAGGAGCACGGCATAATGGAGACGACGAACATATCCTCCGGTTTCACGCCGACTTTCTCGGCATAATAACTTTTGAGGACAGCGCCGAACATCTCGTGCGGCGATTTGCAGGTAGACAGGTGGTCAAGCTGGTCACCGTAGTAATACTCGGCGTAGTTGACCCAGCCGGGCGAGCAGGAGGTAATCATCGGGAGCACCCCGCCGTTTTTCACGCGGGAGAGCAGTTCGGTCGCTTCCTCCATAATGGTGAGGTCAGCGGCAAAGTTGGTGTCAAACACTTTCTTGAAGCCGAGGCGGCGAAGCGCGGCACACATTTTGCCGGTCACCGGAGTGCCGATTTTCATACCGAATTCTTCGCCGAGCGCGGCGCGCACCGCCGGCGCGGTTTGCACCACGACGTATTTGCCCGCCGCCATCGCGGCGTCCACTTTGTCGATTTCGCTTTTTTCCATCAGCGCGCCGGTCGGGCAGACGTTGATGCATTGACCGCACATAATGCAGGGCGAATCAATGAAACTACGGTTCTCGGCAGGGCCGACAATCGTGTTAAATCCGCGGTTTTCAAAACCGAGGATGCCGTTACCGTGCGCGTTCTGGCAACGTGCGACACAGCGGCCGCACAAGATGCATTTCGAGGTGTCGCGCACGATGGTCGGGGTCAAATCGTCGAACGTGGTCGGCGTTTGCGCACCCTTAAACATTCCCTCGCGGGCACCGGTCAGGCGCGCCACGTGGAGCAGTTCGCATTTTTCGTTTTTGTCACATTCTTGGCAGTTGCGGTTGTGGTTCGAGAGAAGCAGTTCCACCGAAGAACGGCGCGCCGCCGTCGCTTTCGGAGAGGAAATGGTGATTTCCATACCCTCGCTCACCGGATAGACGCAAGACGCCACAAGACCGCGCGCGCCGGTCGCCTCAACGAGGCAGACGCGGCAGGAACCGCGGTTGCATTCGCCGTGGTTGTAAGCGCAGAGAGACGGGATTTCGTAGCCGCATTTTTTGGCGGCTTCGAGGATGGTAAGTCCTTCCTCGACCTGATAGGGAATCCCTTCAATTTTAATGTTAATCAAAGCCATTGTCGTTATCCCCCTTATTTCTTCTCAATCGCGCCGAATTTGCAGGTCGCTACGCACATACCGCATTTGATGCACTTCTGCGGGTCAATTTCGAACGCCGGCAGTTTTTTGCCCTCGGCAATATAGTCGGTCTTGGAAATGGCGCCCACCGGGCACTGTTTCGCACACGCGCCGCAACCGTAGCACTTGTCTTTGTTGATGACGTATTGCATCAAGTTCTTGCACACGCCCGCCGGGCATTTTTTGTCCACGATGTGGGCAATATACTCGTCGCGGAAGTGGGTCAGCGTAGACAGCACCGGGTTGGCGGCGGTTTGACCGAGCGCGCACAGCGAACCCGCTTTGATGGTCGCGGCAAGTTCTTCGAGCTGGGTCAAATCCTCCATCGTGGCTTTGCCCTCGGTGATTTTGGTCAGATATTCGAGCATCCGTTTCGTACCGATACGGCAGGGCGAGCATTTACCGCACGATTCGTCGCAAATGAATTCCATATAGAATTTTGCCACGTCCACCATGCAATTATCCTCGTCCATGACAATCGCGCCGCCGGAACCCATCATCGAGCCCTTGGCAACGAGGTTATCAAAGTCGATTTCGGCATCGAGGTCTTTTTCGGTAAGGCAACCGCCGGACGGGCCGCCCGTTTGAATGGCTTTGAATTTTTTGCCGTTCGGCACGCCGCCGCCGATGTCGTAAATCAGTTCGCGGAGAGTGGTGCCCATCGGGACTTCCACAAGACCGACGTTGTTGATTTTACCGCCGAGCGCGAACACTTTCGTGCCTTTCGATTTCTCGGTACCGCATTCGGCAAATTTCGCCGCGCCCTCGCGCAGGATGTACGGGATGCAGGCAAGCGTTTCGACGTTGTTCACCACGGTCGGGCAATCCCACAGACCCTTGACCGCCGGGAACGGCGGACGCGGACGCGGCATACCGCGCTGACCTTGGATGGAGTTGAGCAGCGCCGTTTCCTCGCCGCACACGAACGCACCCGCGCCGAGGCGGATGTGCGCGCGGAAGGAGAAACCGGAGCCCAAAATGTTGTCGCCGAGGAGACCGAGTTCTTCGGCTTGTTGAATGGCAATCTTCAAGCGGTTGACCGCAATCGGATACTCCGCGCGAACGTAGAAGTAGCCGTTTTGCGCGCCGATGGCGTAACCGGCAATCATCATACCCTCAATCACGGCAAGCGGGTTGCCTTCGAGGATGGAACGGTCCATAAACGCGCCGGGGTCGCCCTCGTCGCCGTTGCACACGACGTATTTGTCGCCGTCGCCGTTCATCGCAAACATCCATTTGCGGCCGGCCGGGAAACCGGCGCCGCCGCGACCGCGAACACCGGAAGCGAGCACCTCGTCTACCACGTCTTTGCGCTCCATTTGCAGCGCGCGGGCAAGACCCTTAAACGCACCCGCACCGAGCGCTTCCTCGATGTCTTCGGGGTTGATTTGACCGCAGCCGTGCAAGGCGATGCGGTGTTGTTTTTTGTAGAAAGTGATGTCGTCCTGCTTGGCGACTTTTTCTTTGGAAGCGGGGTCAACGTACAACAGACGCTCAACCACTTCGCCGCCCTCAATGTCTTTTTCGATGATTTCGTCCACGTCTTCGATTTTCACCATACGATACAGCGTATCTTCCGGATAAATCTTAACGAACGGGCCCTGCGAGCAGAAACCGAAGCAACCGACCTGGTTGACGGTCACTTTGTCGGACAAGCCTTTTTCGGCGACCAGTTTTTCAAACCGCTCGCGGATTTCGGCGGAGTTGGAGGACAGACAGCCCGTACCGCCGCAAAGCACAATGGCGCGTTTGCCGGCTTCACCGGCAAATTTGCCGTCAAGGCATTTGGAACAAGCCGCCTGCTTGGATGCCAGTTCTTCAAAGGTTTTAATCATGGCTTATTCCTCCCCTTCCTTGCGCAGTTCTTCGATGATGCCCGGAACGGCGGACACCGCCACTTTCGGGTACACTTTGCCGTTGATGGACACCGCCGGCGCGATACCGCACGCACCGATGCACCGCAACGCATCAATCGTAAACATCCCGTCGTCGGTCGTCTCGCCCGGTTTGATGCCGAGAATTTCCGAGAACTTGTCAATGACCTGCTGCGCGCCTTTGACGTAGCACGCCGTACCGAGACAGCAACCGATAACGAATTTCCCCTTCGGTTTGAGGGAGAAGAAGGAGTAGAACGTCACCACGCCGTAGATTTCGGCAACGCTGACGCCGGTGCGCTCCGAGACAATCTGTTGCACATCCAGCGGAATGTAACCGTATTCCTTTTGGATGTCGCTGAGGATCATCATCAAAGGGGTTTTTTCGCCCTCGTAGCGGTCGCAAATCTCGTTGATTTTCGCTACGGCGGCTTCACTTAAATGAGCCATGATAGCCCTCCTTAAATATTGTTTTCCTACCGCCGAAAACGACCCCGGCGGCATAGTAATACCATAACCTTATAAAGTATAGCACCCATTCGTCTTTCTGTCAAGGACAAACCATTGCATTTTTCTCTCGAAACCGACACGATTTTTCGGAAAAAGAAAACCGCGACGGAAGAAAAAGAAAAACCGGCAACCTTCTGACGAAGATTACCGGTTTTGGTGGAGATAAGCGGGATCGAACCGCTGACCTCTTGAATGCCATTCAAGCGCTCTCCCAGCTGAGCTATACCCCCATATTTTCGGAACGACCTTTACTTTACCACATTCCAAACGGAATGTCAACCCCTTTTTCAAAAAGTTTTCGCTTTTCGGTTTTCAGGACACCGCACAAACGCGCACTCTCGTAAAATCAAGCAAAAGAGGCAGGGTCAAAATTGACCCTGCCTCTTTGTTTGTTACCTGTCAGCGAAAATCGTAATGGTCGTTAAAACCCGAATTGCGCCAGCAATTCCGGATGGGTTTGCGCAACGATTTGGGCAAACGCCGGGTTCGCTTTCGCAAACATCACCAACGTCGCCGGAGAAACCGTTTTCACCACGTCCTCGTACATACCGGCGAGGAATTTACGCAGCACCAGCACGTCTTTCATATTGACCGCGCCGTCGCCGTTGCAATCGGCGGCCGCCGTATCCAAATCGGTACCCATACCGGCAAGATATTTACGAACCGCCAACACGTCTTTCATGTTGACC
>JAZRYM010000050.1:0-13070 GCA_045600765.1 Acutalibacteraceae bacterium
GCCGCAAATACGAGAAAACGCCGAAAAAGTGCGAGAAAACGACAAAAACCCCACTCGGTTTCCCGAGTGGGGTTTGCGTTACCAAAACTTATTTGTTGAGGTTCGCTTTGAGGATTTCGAGCTGTTCGCGGAGCGCGGCAGGCAGTTTGTCGCCGAACTTCTTGTAGTGCTCTTCAATCTCGGCGGCCTCTTTCTGCCAGGTCTCTTTGTCCACCGTGAGGATGGATTTCAGGGTATCGAGGCTGAAATCGAGGTCGGTCAAGTCGATATCTTCGGCTTTCGGCACATAACCGATAGCGGTCTCCTCGGCATCGACGTTGCCTTCGCAGCGGTCGATAATCCAGTTGAGCACGCGGGCGTTGTCGCCGAAGCCCGGCCAGATGAAGTTGCCTTCGTCATCGGTACGGAACCAGTTGACGTTGAAGATTTTCGGCGCTTTGTCGCCCAGTTTCTCGCCCATTTCGAGCCAGTGTGCGAAGTAGTCGCCCATATTGTAGCCGCAGAACGGCAGCATCGCCATCGGGTCGCGGCGGACAACACCGACCGCACCGGCGGCGGCAGCGGTGGTCTCGGACGCCATGGCGGAGCCGATGAACACGCCGTTCGTCCAGTCGCGGGACTGATACACCAGCGGAGCGCATTTGGCACGGCGGCCACCGAAGATGATTGCGGAAATCGGCACGCCGGTCTTGCTTTCAAACTCGGGAGAAATGCACGGGCAGTTGGTCGCCGGCGCGGTGAAGCGGGAGTTCGGGTGCGCGGCGCAGGTGGATTTGTCGGCTTTGTCGAATTTCGCCGGATCCCACGGATTGCCTTTCCAGTCGAGCGCGTTGGTCGGCAGGTCTTTGTTCAGACCCTCCCACCACACGGTGTTGTCGTCGAGGTTGAGGGCAACGTTCGTGAAGATGGTGCCTTTTTTGGTGGATTCCAGCGCGTTGAAGTTGGATTTTTCGTTGGTGCCGGGCGCCACGCCGAAGAAGCCGTTCTCCGGGTTGATGGCGTACAGGCGGCCGTCTTCGCCGATGCGCATCCAGGAGATGTCGTCACCGACCGTCCAAACTTTGTAGCCTTTCTCGCGCAGATATTTCGGCGGGATAAGCATGGCGAGGTTGGTTTTACCGCAAGCAGACGGGAACGCCGCCGCGACGTATTTGACTTCGCCTTTCGGGTTTTGCAGACCGAGGATGAGCATATGCTCCGCCATCCAGCCCTCTTTCCAACCCTGATAGGAAGCGATGCGCAGGGCAAAGCATTTTTTGCCGAGCAACACGTTGCCGCCGTAAGCGGAGTTGACGGAAATGATGGTGTTGTCTTCCGGGAACTGGCAGATATAGCGTTTTTCCGGATCGACATCGCATTTGCAGTGCAAGCCACGGACCCAGTCGTTGCTGTCGCCGAGGCATTCGAGCACTTTCGCGCCCACACGGGTCATAATCGCCATGTTGAGCACAACGTAGATGGAGTCGGTCACCTCAATGCCGATTTTGGCGAGCGGGGAACCGATCGGGCCCATCGAGAACGGGATAATGTACATCGTACGGCCGGCATAGGTGCCGCGGGCGATATCGTACAGTTTTTTATACATCTCGTCGGGGTCGCACCAGTTGTTGGTCGGGCCGGCGTTCTCCTTCGTTTTGGCGCAGATGAACGTACGGTCTTCGACGCGCGCAACGTCGTTCGGTTTGGTGCGGTGCAGATAACAGCCGGGGAGTTTCTCCTCGTTCAGTTTGAGCATTTCGCCGGTCTCGCAAGCGATGGCACGCAGTTTGTCGAGTTGTTCCTCGGAACCGTCGATCCATTCGATGGCATCCGGGTTGAGCAGTTCGACTTTCTCGTCCAGCCAAGCCAAAACCGACTTGTTGGTGGTAAAGTTGCTGGTCATAGCATTGAACTCCTTTCATAGATGCTTTTTGAAAAAGCCTATTGATAACATCAGTTTACCATACCCTGCCGCAAATTGCAAGCGGTTTTTCCAAATTGTTGGGCAAAAAGCGTCAATAATGGTCGAAAAACCGCCACATCTTGTGATAAACGGTTTTTCGGTTGCCGTTCCAAAACAACCAAAATATACCCCACAAAAGTGCGCGCAAACCAAAACATACCCCAAAAAAAGAAAAATCCCGCGTTTCCGTTTGGAAACGCGGGATGGCAAAGGATTATTTGCTTAATTCTTTTTCAATCGCCGCCAATTCGGCGCAGATGCAAAAGAGGGTGGCGGACAATTCCAATTCCTCCACCGGCGGGTAGGAGGGCGCGAGGCGCAGATTGCGGTCGCGCGGGTCTTTGTGGTAGGGGAAAGTCGCGCCGGCGCCGGTGATGACGACGCCCGCTTCTTTCATAAGCCGGGCCACGCGGGCGGCGCACCCGTCGCACAAATCGACGCTGATAAAATAGCCGCCGCGCGGATTTGTCCATTCCGCAACCTCTTTGCCGCCGAGGCGTTCGTCAAGCAGGCGAAGCACCGTCTCAAATTTCGGGCGGAGCACGTCGGCGCGGAGTTTCATTTGCGCTTTGATGCCGTCGAGGTTTTTGAAATAGCGGACGTGGCGGAGCATATTGATTTTATCGTAGCCGATGGTTTGCACCGTCAGGCGTTTTTTGATGTCGGCGATGTTGTTGGGCGACGCCGCGATGGCGGCGACACCGCTGCCGGGGAAGCTGACTTTCGACGTGGAGGTGAACATCACGGCGATGTCCTCGTTGCCGGCGGCTTTTGCCGCGTCGTAGAGGTTGAGCAGGGTGTCCTGCTCGTCGCTCAAATGGTGCAGGCAGTAGGCATTGTCCCACATAATGCGGAAATCGGGCGCGGCGGGTTTCAGCGCGGCGAGACGGCGCACCGTATCGTCCGCATAGGTGAGCCCGGTGGGGTTCGCGTACATCGGCACGCACCACATCCCTTTAACGAGCGGGTCTTTCACGAGCTCTTCGACGAGCTCCATATCCGGCCCGCCGTCTTTCAGCGGGATATTGACCATGTCGATGCCGAAATATTCGGTAACGGCGAAGTGGCGGTCATAGCCGGGAACGGGGCAGAGGAATTTGACCGTGCCCTGCGCCGACCACGGCGCGTTGCCGCAAATGCCTTTGGCGTAGGCGGTAGCGATGTAGTCGAACATCAAGTTGAGGCTGGAACTGCCGCCCACAATGACGTTTTCGGGCGCGACACCGAAGATGTCGGCAAAGAGGGCTTTGGCTTCGGGAATCCCGTCCAAAACGCCGTAGTTGCGGGTATCCAACCCGTTTTCGGCGAGGACACCGCTTTGCTCGTTTACGCAATCGAGCAATCCCGGTGCGAGTTTCAAAAGGTCGGCACCCGGTTTGCCGCGAGACATATCGAGATGCAGCCCTTTTTCGCAAAAGGCGTTGTATTCGGATTGCAGTTGTGCTTGCCGCGCTTGCAGTTCGGCGACGGACAGAGAATGAATAGAAACCATAAACAAAACCCCTTATAGATAGGATAGAATAATAATACACGCGATTTCGCCGAAATGCAAGAGAAAAATCGCAAAAACGCCGTGATTTTATCGGATTTTATGAAAAAACACGCAAAAAAAGACCCACACCGGAGTGTAGGTCTTGTGTCGGCGTCTTCCTATCTTCCCGGGCCGTCGCCAGCCAAGTATTGTCGGCGCAAGTGAGCTTAACTTCTGTGTTCGGGATGGGAACAGGTGTACCCTCACCGCCATCGACACCAACTGCGCTCCCCCTGTTGGGGGAACGAGACTTACTTTATCACACGAAAATCAAAATGTCAAGAACATTTTTTAATTTTTTTGAAATTTTTTGAGTTTTTTTGAAATTTATCGGATTTTGCGTTACGATGCGGCGTTTTCCTCGGTGGGAGCGGTGGTTGCCGCCGTGTCAAAATACTTGAACAAGCGGGGAACGGTGGTCGTCGGCGGGTGTTCGGCGAGGGCGAACCCGCGCTCAAACAGATTTTGCGCATCGAGGAAGCGGTATTCCGTGCTGGTGCTTTGGAACATCACGGCAAGCAGTTTCACACCGTTCCGTTCGGCGGCGGCGGCGAGACAGAAGCCCGCTTCGTCGGTATAGCCGGTTTTCAGTCCGATGGCGTATTCGTAATAATACGGCTCGTCGGGACAGACAAGCAGGTTGCCGTTTGTCCAGTCGCCGTTTTCGCTCTCCGCCTTTTTCACCGTTTCGGCGATAAGCGGGCAATCGAGCGCGGCGGCGGCGATTTTCAGCATATCGCGCGCGGTGGTGTAGTGGAACGGGTCGTGATACCCGTCGGGCGTAACAAAGTGCGAGCCGGTGCAACCGAGTTCGGTGGCGACGTCGTTCATATATTGCACAAAGCGCTCCACCGCTTCTTCATCCGACAAGTTCGGGTTGTTTTCGTGGTGGCGGGCGACGTTCGCGGCGAGGCAGTAGGCGGCATCTGCGCCGGAGGGGAGAAGCAACCCGTCGAGAAGTCCCGCGAGGGTATAGGTTTTTTCCGCTTCCAAGTACGCGAGGCTGGCATCCCATTCGACGAGCGCTTGTTCCGAGCCGATGGTATACACGGCGCTCTCGTCGCCGTAGCGGCAGGAAACCAGCGCCGTGAGCAGTTTTGTCGTGCTCGCGGGATACGCCATTTGGTCGGCGTTTTGTTCATACAAAATGCAATCGTGGGTGGCATCGTACAGCAAAATGCTGTTCATATGGACGGTAGCACCGACCTCCGTGGCATCGCAGGTGGGATAGGCGGCGGTGGGTGCGGGAATTTCCGTTTCGGGTGCGGGGTTTTTGGTACCGAGTGCTTGCACGGCAAGTACAACGAGCCACACAAACAGCGCAAGAACACTTAAAAAGATAACCGTAAGCACGGTCAACACGCGGCGTTTGCGGCGTTTTGCACGGCGACGGCGCGCCAGGCGTTCTTCGGCGGAAAGCGGCATTTCGTCGCCCCCTTTCTTAAAATACCCCTTTATTATACTGTACCCCGCCCGAAATTACAAGAAGAATTTTTACTGTGTCGCAAAAACGCAAGGGCGCTTTTTGTCAACCGATTTCCACGTCGGTGTAATAGCGGTGCAAAATATCCGTGTAGGTGGCGCCGTCGAGGGCGGCAAACTGCGCGCCGTATTGGCTGAGCCCGACACCGTGCCCGTTGCCCTTGACGGTAAAGGTGAAACCGCCGTTTTCGTAGGCAACCGAAAAGCACGCCGAGCGCAAGCCGAACAACGTGCGACATTCTTTTCCCGTTAGGGCGACCGACCCGACGGTGAGTTTTAACACCGTGCCTGCCGCCGAGCGGGTCACGTCGGACGAAACCCACTTTTTCGGATTGTCGGGGAGGGTGAGCCCCGCCACGTTTTTGAGGGCGGCGCGAAATTCCGCCGGAGTCAGGCGCACGGTGGTGAGGTAATCGGGCGCGTTTTTATCGGCGGCGCTGTCCACCGATTGCAAATAGGGGAGCGCCGCCGCCCATACCGTTTCGGAAACCTCTGTTTTGCCGGGACTTACCGCGTGGTACGCCGCCAAAATGGGTTTGCCGTGGTAGGTGATTTGCACTCCCGCGACCGCGTCCACCGCCGCCGCTAATTTCGGGTAGGCGGCGGCATAGGTGTCCGCACCCCATTTTTCTTTCCAGTAGTTTTCGGTGTAGCCGTCGGGAAAGGGAACGGGCGTGTCCGCAAAATCCGCGCCGCACAGCGCTTTTTGCGGGGATTCTTTTTCCCGTGCGCGCTCGTAGCAAAAATAGGTGTACGATGCGACCGCTTGCGCCTTTAACGCTTCCGGTTCAAACGAGGGAAGCATTTCGGCGGCGAGGTTGAAAATGAGAAAATCGCGGCAGGAAATGGCGCTTGTCGTTTTGCCGTCGGCGTGGAGCACGGTAAACGTCTCCTTTTTGAGCGCTTCCACCGCTTTTGCCGCGGCGGCGGTGGGTGCGGCGGGAGTTTTTGTTTTTTCGGTGGTTGCAACGACGGTTGCGTGCGCGGTTGCGCGGGCTTCGGCGACCGCTACCGTCCCGCTTGCGGGAAGAGAGGAGTTGTCCTTTTTTTCGGCAAAAAACGGCGCGCAAAACAAGGTTGCCACGCAAACGAACAGAAGAAGCGCATAGAATTTTTTGTTTTTTCGCATAAATTTGTTTCCTTTCTTGACTTTGCCGTAAATGTTGGCTATAATCTATTTGTTTCTACATTAATATCTATGCGCACAGAGGTAAAAAATGTGTCGCTTGTTCGGAAAGGGGACGGTCTTGTGAAACGCCGTTTATTGGGAAACCCGTTGTGGATGGCTTTGGTGATGACGGGCGTTCTCGCCTTTATACAAATTAACGCCGCGCGGACGATTGACACCGCGGGAACGAACCGTCAATGGGCGATTTATGCTTCGGTGGCGGTGTTGCTTGTGTTTTTCGGGCTGATTACGCTCGCTACCGCGCTCGGTCGCCGCGGCGCGTTGCTCTTTTGGGGTGAATCGTCCATGTTGCTCGGTTTTACCGGGGTGGTCGCGGGCGCGACCCTCTTTATGACGGTCGGGCAGCAGGCGTGGACTTTTGTGCAAACGGGAAAAGCGCCCGCACCGTACTATACCGTTTTCAGTTCGGCAGACCGCTTGTTCCTTTACGGCACGTTGCTGTTTGGGGTGCTCGGCGGTATCGCGCTGTTGTTGTTCGGCTTTTTGTGGATGTTCGGCAAACCTGTCGGCTCTACGCTTGGACAACTGTTTGCCCTGTTCCCGATTTTTTGGGCGGCGTGCCGTCTCGCGCGGTATGTGATGTCTTACTCCTCCACCGTTCGCAACGCTTTTTCGTCGGCGCAGGCGGCTATGCTGATTTTGTCGCTGTTCTTCTTCTACGTTTTCGGTCAGCACCTGAACGGGCGGCTGAAATTGACGGGAGTGGAACTGCCCGCGAGCGCGTTTGCGTTCGGGATGATTGCCGTCAGCGCGTTTGCCGCGCAATGGGTGGTGCAGACGTATTATCCCGATTTGATTGCCGGCGTCGTGGTGGTGCCGGATGTGACCGATTTGCTGTGCGGCGTGTTTGCGCTGGCGGCGGGCACGGTGGCGTGCTCCAAAAAAGCGGCGGACAAAACGCCGGACTATGAAGAAGCCAGAGAGGCCGCGGCGCTTGCCGCCGTCATCGGCGAGGACAAAAAAGAGACGGTGCCGCTGACCGCACCGACGGCGGTGACCGCGCCTGCGCCGGCAGAAACGGAGTCGGCGGAAATTCCCGCCGCGCCGGAAGAATAAAACGAAAAAAGAGAAAAGAACAAAAAGAGCGCGTTGACGCGCTCTTTTCCTTTTTGGGTTGCACAAAAGGACAATAGTTTTACAGTTCCCGCCAAACTGAGCCGAAAACGGCAAAAAAGTTGAAAAAAGCCCTTGAAATGTTTGGAAAAACGGGATATAATAAGACGAACTAAACTTTTAGGAGGTTTATTACTATGTCTGTCAAAGTTGCTATCAATGGTTTTGGCCGTATCGGTCGCTTGGCGTTCCGTCAAATGTTTGAGGCGGACGGCTACGAAGTCGTCGCTATCAACGACTTGACCAGCCCGGCGATGCTCGCTCATCTGCTGAAATACGATACTGCCCAAGGTTCCTTCCTCGGCTATTATGGCGAGGGCAAACACACCGTCGAAGCCGGCGAGGATAACATCGTCGTGGACGGCAAAAAAATCACCATCTACAAAGAGGCGGATGCCAACAACTGCCCGTGGGGCAAAATCGGCGTGGACGTCGTGCTCGAATGCACCGGTTTCTACACCAGCAAAGAAAAAGCGCAGGCGCACATCAACGCCGGTGCCAAAAAAGTGGTTATCTCCGCTCCGGCCGGTAACGATTTGCCGACCATCGTTTACAACGTCAACCACAAAACCCTGACCAAAGAGGACAACATCATCTCTGCCGCTTCCTGCACCACCAACTGCTTGGCACCGATGGCGAAAGCCCTGAACGACAACTTCCCGGTCGTTTCCGGTATTATGTGCACCGTGCACGCCTACACCGGCGACCAGATGATTCTCGACGGCCCGCAGCGCAAAGGCGATCTTCGCCGCTCCCGCGCCGGTGCCTGCAACATCGTGCCGAACTCCACCGGTGCCGCGAAAGCCATCGGTTTGGTTATCCCGGCTCTGAACGGCAAACTCATCGGTGCCGCGCAGCGCATCCCGACCCCGACCGGCTCCACCACCCTGCTGACCGCCGTTGTCAAAGGCAAAGACATCACCGTTGACGCTGTCAACGCCGCGATGAAAGCGCAGGCGACCGAGTCCTTCGGCTACAACGAGGACCAAATCGTCTCCTCCGACATCATCGGCATGCGTTTCGGCTCCTTGTTCGATGCCACCCAGACCCTCGTTTCCAAAGTGGACGACGACACCTATCAGGTGCAGGTTGTTTCGTGGTACGACAACGAGAACAGCTACACGAGCCAGATGGTTCGCACCATCAAATACTTCGCCGAGCTGTAATTTACGGTTAAGCGATAGCCGGAAAGCCGCCCGCGCAAACGGGTTCGGACAATTTTCGGCAGGCTATAAAACGTTCTTCGGGGCGGGGTGAAATTCCCCACCGGCGGTAAAGCCCGCGAACCGCGCAAGCGGCCGATTTGGTGAAATTCCAAAGCCGACGGTACAGTCCGGATGATAGAAGAACAAGCGTCATAGTACGTTTGCGCCCCTGCGAGTTTTCGCAGGGGCGCTTTTCTTTGTCTTTTTGCATACGCTGAAAAAGGGGTGACAAAATGCGCACAACACAGTATAACAAAACCCTGCGCCTTTGCGTGGTGGCGATGATGGCGGCGATGGCTTACGTTGCGATGGTGTTTCTCAAAGTGCCGGTGGTGCTTTTTTTGAGTTATGAGCCGAAAGACGTGTTTTTGACCCTCATCGCGCTGCTGGTTGACCCGCTTGCGGGGTTGCTTGCCACCGTGGCGGTGGCGTTTTTGGAGATGATTACCGTCAGTTCGACGGGACTGTGGGGATTTCTTATGAACATCCTTTCCACCGGTGCGTTTTTGCTTCCCGTCGCCCTGCTTTGCCGCAAAAAACCGACACCCGCGCGCCGTGTGCTCGGCGCTGCGTGCGGCGTGGTGACGATGACCGCCACCATGCTTCTTTGGAACTATTTGATTGTTCCGCTGTATATGGGCACGTCCCGTGCGGACGTGTTGCCGCTGTTATGGTCGGCGTTTTTGCCGTTCAACCTTCTGAAAGGCGGCATCAACGCCGCGCTGGTACTGCTTTTGTTTGTGCCGGCACGCGCGGCGTTCAAAGCCGCTAAAATGTTGCCCGGTGACGGTTGAAATTTTTGATGCCATCTGCTATACTGGAAAAAGCAATGACAGAAGAACCGAAAAACAGGAGGAACCATTATGAAAAACAGACTGCTTGGCGCGCTGTGCGCCATGACACTGTGCCTGCTTTTTTTGTGCGGATGCGGCAAAGAGGAAAACGCGGCACCGACACAAAAACTCGGCAACAACGACCCGGCAAATCTCACGGCGACAACGCTGACTCTGACCGGCGCCACCGCAAAAGCGGGAGATACGGTGGAATTGCAACTTTCGGTGGACGGGTCGTCCGATTTGTGGGGCTTTTCGTGGGAAGTGCATTACGACGACACGGCGCTTACTTCGGTGAGCGCGGCGGCAAGCGATGCGTATCTTGCCAATTTTGAGATGGACGTGACCTCGCACGTCAACCCGATTATCGTGCAGGGCGCGGGTCGCGAAATCAAAAACTACGAAATGACGGGCACGGTCGCAACCTTGACGTTCCGCGTGGCGGACAATGCCGCGCCGGGCGAATACGCCGTCAACGTCGGGTGCAAAGAAGGGAACAACATCGACGTGGATTCGCAGGAAATTCCCTTTACTCCCGTGACCGCGATTGTGAAAGTGGAAGCGTAAAAGCAAGTCAAAAAACGAAAAAACAAGAAACGAGCCGTGGCGTTGGCCACGGCTCGTTTTTATCGGAGAATATTCTGTTGCGTTGGGAAAGGGTTTAGTCCGCAGGGGTGTCGGGCGTTTCTTCCTCGTCCGACACGTCGTTCTCCGGCGGCTCTTCGTTTTGGTGAGAAGAAGCGGGCGTTTCTTGCCCCGAGGAATGGTTGTTGTTTGGTTGCAGGGGCTTCGTGGCGTTGTTTTTCGGTGCGGTCGTGGTCGGGGTGTTGTTTTTGGCGGTTGTCTTGGGTTTTGCTATCGCACCGCACGACGTGCAGGTACCGGGGATGTTCGACAAACGATACACGCCGACGGCGCAATCGGGGCACGAGCCGGAAGCGAGCAGTCCCGTCCGACGGCAGAAGGTCAGCTCTTTCGTCTCGCCGAAATGCTCAAAGGAGCCGCCGGGGAATTTGTTGTTTAAGAGGTGCATACCCTCGTTCCACAGCGTTTTGACCGCTTGCGCCTGCGTGTAGGTCATCTCATTGTTGTAGCGATAACCGAACCAGCATCCCGCCACGAAATTCGTGGTGCCGCCGACGGCAAGCACGTCGTTGTTGGCGTCGGTGGTACCCGTTTTGGCGAACACCTCGGTGCTTGTCGGCCAACTGCCGTTGAGCTTGTAAAGCGTGCCGAGACTGCCGCGCACAACCTGTTGCATCAGGCGGTTCATCACGTAGGAAGAATCTTCGGAAAGGGCTTGTACGCCGAGCGGTGCGGTTTGCAAAATGACCTCGCCCTGCGCGTTTTCCACCTTGTCGTAGCAGTAGAACCCGTTGTAGACACCGCCGTTGCCGAAGATTTGGTAGGCGGAGGTCAGCTCGCTCAAATACGCGCCGTAGGTGGCACCGCCGAGACCGAGCGCGGAGAAGTTGATGTCGTCCTCCACGTAGGTGGAGATGCCGAGCACGTTGGTCAAAAAGTCGTAACTGTTGTCAAGACCCACTTGGTTTAACACCTGCGTCGCCACCGTGTTGAGCGATTGCTGCAACCCGAGGTAGAGCAGGGTATAGCCGTTGTCGAACGCGTAGGAATAGCCGTAGTTCGGCGGCCACGGTTTGCCGCCGACCGTCAGGCACGGCGCATCCGCCACGCGGCTGGAATAGTTGAATAGGTTGTATTCAATACCGAGGTCGTACAGCGCAATCGGCTTGATAGACGAGCCGGGTTGCCGCTTCGACATAGTGGAGATGTTCGTTACGCGGTCGCCCGTTTTCACGCCGCGGTCGCCCACCGTGGTGATAACCTTGCCGTCGTAATCGGTGGCAAAAAACGCCACGCGCGGGTCTTCCTCGTCACCGGGGATGGCATCGGGGTAGATGGATTCGTCGGCATACAACCGCTCCATCGCGGTTTGCAATTTCACGTCTTCCCACGAATAGATGTGCAGACCGCCGTAGTAAATCATATTTTCCGCTTGGGCGTAGGAGTAGCCGTATTGCTCCATCAAATCCTCAATGACGCTTTCGATGACCATATCGGTGTAGTAGTCCTGCACGCTGACGTACGACACGTTGCTTGACAAAATCAGTTCTTCGCCCATGGCTTGGTCGTATTCATCCTGCGTGATAAAGCCGAGTTTCCGCATTTTCCACAGCACCGTCTGTTGCCGGTCACGCACGTTTTCCGGATGGAGATAGGGGTCGTAGTACGACGGGTTTTGGGTGATGCTGGCAAGCACGGCACATTCCGCAAGGGACAGGTCTTTGACGTCCTTGCTGAAATAATAGTTGGCGCCGAAGCCCACGCCGGTAATGTTGTCCGACAAGGGCAAAATGTTTAGATAGGATTCGAGAATTTCGTCTTTGGAATACTGTTTTTCCAGTTCGAGCGCTTTCATGATTTCGGTCACTTTGCGCATCACGGTGTGGTCGTTGTCACCCGTCAACTGTTTGACGAGCTGTTGAGTCAGCGTGGAACCGCCGTATTCTACCGACGAGAACTTGAACACCATATTGACAACGGCGGAAGCGGTACGTTTCCAGTCCACGCCGTCGTGCTGACGGAACCGCTCATCTTCAATCGCGATGACGGCGTTTTGCATATTGGCGGGGATTTCGTCGAGGTCTGCCCAAATGTGGTTGGAGCCTTCAAGGTGCATAAATTCTTTCCATTTGTCGGCTTCTTTGTCGTAGGTCAGCATCACGCTGGTGCCCATATTGCCGGAAGTGGTCAATTCAGGGACGTCCGCGCCCGAGTCCACGGCGTTGGAGATATAATACGCCATAATGCCTACGACCAGACAGCCGGTCACAAAAAAGACGAGAAAAACCGTAAACAGGCACTTCATGGCAACACTCAGCACTTTCCACGTCCGTTTCGCCGCCTTGCGGCCATACCACGGGGTCGCGGAAGTGCGCTTGTTCGCGCGGTTGTCCTTCGCCATGAAAACCACTCCTTTCACAAAAGCAAAAATGCCGTATATAAAGGTAGTATAAACAATTTTTTTCGAATTGTCAAACCCTTTCGCGTATGAAACGCGCCAAAAAAGGGAAAAATACCCGTAAAAAGTGAAAAAGGAGTGGCGTTTATGGGAAAATGGTGGCTTTGCGGGGTGTCGGCAGCGGTGCTCGTCGTGTCGGTATCGCTTTTGTTTGGCTTGTCGGCAAAAACACCCGCGACCGCGACCTCACATTCCGCGCCCGCAAAAACGACGGTCACCACGCGCGACGTTTACGGCACGCTCGGCGTGTGGAACGGACAACTGGCGCTTTTTTGCGGCGAGAACACGCCCGACACCGTGTACGACGTGTGGGTGAACACCTTGCCGCTTGAAGAACAGCAACGCTTGGCGGCGGGCATTGTCGCGCCTACCCGCGCGGCATTCCTCACCTTGTTGCAAGAGTATACGGGATAATACGAAGCGTATAATTTAATGCGATTATACAAAAAAGGACGTCGAGGGCGCCGTCCCCTACGATGTGGTACCATCTTCCGGCGAGCGTGTAGGGGGCGGCGCCCTCGACGCCCCTTCTCAAAATGACATACCGTTTTATGGTTACGCACCGCAACTGGTTGCCGTCCCCTACACGCACGCCGCGGGTTTTGTGCGAATTTTGGCGGCGCTCAAACGCGGTTATACTTCTTAATTTTTAATTCTTATTTTCGGTTTCACCGTCCTCGCGCGTTGGGGATGCGGACGACCCATTCGATAAACCCGTCGCCCTCGCGTTTT
>JAZRYM010000051.1:0-17900 GCA_045600765.1 Acutalibacteraceae bacterium
GGCTAGAGCACCTGACTCTTAATCAGGGTGTCCAGGGTTCGAGTCCCTGATGGTGTACCAATATGGCCCGTTGGTCAAGTGGTCTAAGACTCTGGCCTCTCACGCCAGCAACATGGGTTCGAATCCCGTACGGGTCACCAAAAACCGACAAATCTCCCCCGGAGGTTTGTCGGTTTTTACTTTTTCACTCTTCACTTTTCACTCTTCACTAACCGGCGGTGTCGGTTTTTGGGATGTAAGAAATAATAGTGAATAGTGAAGAAGTACGGCAGGAGCGAGCCCCTGCCCTACAAAAAGATTTTGGTTTCATATATACTACCACTATAAAACCCTTGACTTTTTCCAAAATCGTGGTACAATGAACCTATACGTGAAAAACGTTGACGAAGAGAAGTACCCCGAACACGTGCTCAAAGAGAGCGGGCGGCGCTGGAATGTCCGCAGCGGCGGTCGGGCGAATAACACTTCCGAGTTGCAAACCGAACCCCCTTTCGGGCAGTAGGAGCGCCGTTGCCGCGCGTTAAGCGGAGCGGTTTTTATTGAAACCGTCAAAGTGGCTCGCTTGGAGCAACGTGGGTGGTACCGCGGATAGTTTAGCTATTCGTCCCTCTTGTGGGACGGGTGGCTTTTTTCTTGTCATTTTTTATTCCTTTCGGTCTCTATTACACACTTTTCATACAAAGGATGCGATTACTATGAAACACACGGACATCAAAGACATTCTCACCGATGCGGCGCTCATCGACACGCAAGTGACGGTGTGCGGTTGGGTGCGTACCTCGCGCGATTCCAAAAACGTGGCGTTTTTGGAGATGAACGACGGCACCTCCTTAAAGCATCTGCAAATCGTGCTCGACAAAGCGCAATTTGCGGACGTCTCCCCTTTTATGCCGCTCGGCACGTCGCTGAAAGTGGTGGGAACGGTCGTTAAAGGCATGGTCAACAACGCGGTGGAAATCAACGCGCAAGCGGTGGAAGTGCTCGGCGTGTGCGGCGGCGAATATCCGCTCCAAAAGAAGCGCCAAACGCTCGAATATATGCGTGCAATGCCGCATCTGCGCGTGCGTACCAACACCTTTAACGCGATTTTCCGTGTACGGTCGGTGCTGTCCGCCGCCATTCACGAATATTTTCAACAAAACCATTACGTCTATGTGCACACCCCGATTTTGACCGCGAGCGACTGTGAGGGCGCGGGCGAAATGTTTAAGGTCACCACCATCGGTTACTCGAACGACTACGAGAACGAAACGGATTACTATGCCGACGACTTTTTCGGCAAAAAAGCGGGACTGAGCGTATCCGGTCAGTTAGAGGGCGAAACCGCCGCGATGGCGTTCGGTAAAATCTATACCTTCGGGCCGAGTTTCCGTGCCGAAAAGAGCAACACGTTGCGCCACGTCGCCGAATTTTGGCACGTGGAGCCGGAAGTCGCGTTCGCGGAACTGCCCGACATCATCGATATCGCCGAGGATATGATTAAATACATCATCAAGGCAGTGCTTGACCGTTGCTCGGACGAAATGGCGTTTTTCGACAAATTCTTCGAGAACGGATTGGTGGAAAAACTGAAAGGTGTCGTCGCCTCCGACTTTGCGGTGGTCGATTACACCGACGCGATTGAAATGCTGAAAAAAGCGGACGTCAAGTTCAGTTACCCCGTCGAATGGGGTTGCGATTTGCAAACGGAGCACGAGCGCTATATCTCGGAAGAAGTGTGCAAACGTCCGGTGTTTATCACCAACTACCCGAAAGCAATTAAATCGTTCTATATGAAACAAAATCCCGACGGCAAAACGGTTGCCGCCACCGACCTGCTGGTACCCGGCGTGGGCGAAATCATCGGTTGCAGTGAGCGCGAGGCCGACCTCGCAAAACTGCGTGCCGCCATGGCGGACAAAGGGCTGTCGGAACAGGATTATCAAGATTACCTCGACCTGCGCCGTTTCGGCTCGGTGCCGCACAGCGGTTTCGGTCTCGGTCTTGAACGCATCCTGATGTACGTCACCGGTGTGCAAAACATCCGCGACGTGCAACTGTATCCCCGCACCGTCGGTTCCATTCGCTAACAAAAGGATGAGGAAACTATGAGCAAATTCATCGTGGCAAAGGACTACAAATCTCCTTTGTCGGTGCGCGAAACGCAGCGCGCCATCAAATTTATCAAAGACACGTTCCAAAAAGAACTGGCTTCCCGCCTGCATTTGGAGCGCATCTCCGCGCCGCTCATCGTCCGCTCGGACAGCGGACTCAACGACGACTTGAACGGCGTGGAGCGCAAAGTCACCTTTGACCTTGCGGAATTCGGCGGGCAAATGGAGATTGTGCAATCGCTCGCCAAATGGAAGCGCACCGCTCTTTCGCAATACGGGTTTGCGCCCGGCGAAGGGTTGTATACCGATATGAACGCCATTCGCCGCGACGATGACGTGGACAACGTCCACTCCATTTTCGTTGACCAGTGGGACTGGGAAAAGGTTATCACGCGCGCTGACCGCAACGTGGACTATCTGAAAGCCACCGTGCGGGACATCGTTGCCGCCGTGGTTGCCGCCAAAGAAAAAGTGTGCGCGGAATACCCCGTGTTCCGCTATTCCATTTGCCCGGACGTGTTCTTCCTCTCGTCGCAGGAATTGGAAGACCTCTACCCTGCGCTTTCCCCGAAAGAGCGGGAGGAAAAAATCGTCCGCGAGCACCGCACGGTGTTTATCACCCAAATCGGAAAAACGCTCAAAAGCGGCATCCGTCACGACGGACGCGCACCAGATTACGACGATTGGGAGCTGAACGGCGACCTGCTCTTTTGGAACGACGTGCTTGACGAGCCGATTGAAATTTCCTCGATGGGCATTCGCGTCGATAAAGACTCCCTCTTAAAACAACTGGCGATTACCGGCTGTGAAGAGCGGCTCCGCTTCCCCTATCATCAGGGTATCGCCAACGAGACGTTGCCGCTGACCATCGGCGGCGGTATCGGGCAATCGCGCTTGTGCTTGTTGCTTCTTGAAAAAATGCACGTCGGCGAGGTGCAGGCTTCCGTTTGGCCGGACGACCAGCGTGAAGCGTGTGCCGCGGCGGGTGCACCGTTGTTGTAAGAACCTTGTTTTGCTTTTCACTTTATGGAGAAAGGAAGTGAGACTGTATGGCTGCTGCGGGAGAAACGATGACTTTTGCGGAAGAACTGATTGAAGAAATCAACTGTCAAACCGTGTTTACCATTCCGCTGTTCGGCGGGATTCCCGTCAAAGAATCGGTGGTGGTCTCGTGGGTGCTGATTGCGGCGATTTTGCTCTTTTGCTTTTTGATGACCCGCGGATTTAAGGTGACCAACATCGGCAAACGCCAAGCCTTTATGGAATGGGCGTTTCAATGGATTGAAAACCTTGTCCGCGACTTTATCGGCGAGGAGGGCACCCGTTACGTCCCCTACCTTGTGACGGTACTGTTGTATATCGGTATCGCCAACATTTGCGGCATATTCGGGTTCAAACCGCCGACAAAAGACATCAACGTCACGGCGGCGCTCGCGATTATGAGTATTGTGCTTGTGCAAGCGGCAAACATTCGCCACAACCGTGTCGGCGGCTGGCTCAAAAGTTTTGCACAGCCCACCCCCATCGTCGCACCCATCAACATTATGGAACTCGCCATCCGTCCGCTGTCGCTGTGTATGCGACTGTTCGGTAACGTCCTCGGCGCGTTCGTCATTATGAAATTGATTGAAACGCTGGTGCCGGTGGGTATTCCCATGGTATTCAGTCTGTATTTCGACTTTTTCGACGGACTGTTGCAAGCCTATGTGTTTGTGTTTCTGACCTCTTTGTTCATCAAAGAAGGTTTGGAATAAAAGAAGAAAATCAACCAACTATCAATTTATAAAAGGAGCGTATTATTATGGATTTTTCAGCGATTGGTGCAGGTATTGCGGTTTTGACCGGCGCGGGTGCCGGTGTCGGTATCGGTATTGCTACGGCGCGTGCCACGGAAGCGATTGCCCGTCAGCCCGAAGCGGACGGTAAAATCAGCAAATCCTTGATTCTCGGTTGCGCGCTCGCGGAAGCGACCGCTATCTATGGCTTTGTTATTGCCCTTCTTCTGTTGTTCGTGAAATAAGCGTTTCCCCCGTTACCCGAAGAAACAGAAAGGACAGTCATTATGTTAGACATCAGTTTTTGGAATATTCTGTTTACGGTCATCAACTTGTTGATTTTGTACGTCGGCATCCGCCTTTTCCTTTTCAAGCCCATTCACGGGATTATTGAAAAACGTCAAGCGGAAGCGGACAAACAAATCAAGGATGCCGAAAACGCCAAAGCCTCTGCCGAAGAAATGCAGGCGGAGTGCGCCAAAACGGTGCAGGAACTGAAAGACTCCCGCGACGAACAGTTGGCGCAATCCCGCCGCGATGCCACCGCGGAATATGAGCGCATCGTCACCGATGCGAAAGCCTCCGCCCGCACCATTGTGGACGATGCCAAAGTCGCCGCCGAGCAGGAAAAAGAGAAAATTTTGCGTTCGGCGGAAGCGGAGATTTCGGACATGGTGGTGGCGGCAACCATCAAAGCGATGGCGGCGCAAAGCACCCCTGAAAACGACAAGCAACTGTATGACCAATTCCTCGACAAGGTAGGTGATTCGCTTGACGAGACAGACGTTTGAGTACGCCCGCCGGTTGCATGAACTCGGCGTACCGCAAAGCGCCGTTTCAGCGGCGGAAACCCTGCTTACGTCCCTTCCCCTTGACGGGGATGCGGACGCACTGTGCGAGGCGATTGAGAAAAAAGCGCCCGCGGAACTGACCGACGTGTTGACCTCGCTTGCGAAAGAGGGGCAACTCGCTTTGTTTGCCGAAATCGCGGACGTGTACCGCAACGTGCCTCTCGACCACGAGGAGCCGTTTACGGTCACTTTGACCTACGTTACCGCGCCCACCGACGAGCAAATGGCGAAATTGACCGCCTTTGTCAATAAGAAGTATCACCGTCCGGACGTGGTGTTTGAGACGGTACAGGATGCGTCGCTCATCGGCGGATTCAAACTGCGTTGCGGTAACCAGGAATACGATTGGAGCGTGCAAGGACGCACCGAGCAACTGCGTAAAACGCTCGCCGGCGCACCCTCGTGCGAAAAAGGCAAAGAACACAAACTGCTGACGGTGTTGCGGCATCAAATCGAGGGCTTTGACCTCACCGCCACCGATTCCAGTTTTGACCTCGCCGCCGAAGACCGCGAAATCGGTGTGGTCGAAAAGGTGGGCGACGGTATCGCCACTATCCGCGATATTCACCACGCGATGTACGGCGAAATTCTGCTCTTTGACTGCGGTGTGCAGGGTATGGTGCAGGATATTCGCCCGAACAACGTGGGGTGTATTCTGTTCGGCTCGGACAAACAAATCCGCGAGGGTTCGCGCGTTATCCGCACCGAAAAAATGGCGGGTATTCCCGTCGGCGAGGGGTTCCTCGGCCGCGTGGTGGACGCGCTCGGCGCGCCGATTGACGGCGGAGAACCCATCAAAGCGGACGGCTACCGTCCGGTGGAAAACGCCGCACCCGGCATTATTGACCGCAAATCGGTCAGCGTGCCGCTGCAAACGGGCATTTTGTCCATCGACTCGATGTTCCCCATCGGGCGCGGTCAGCGCGAACTGATTATCGGCGACCGCCAAACGGGCAAAACTTCCATTGCGGTCGACACCATTTTGAACCAGAAAGACAAAGACGTGCTGTGCATTTATGTGGCGATTGGGCAAAAAGCTTCCACCGTTGCGAAAATCGTGAGCACGCTGAAAAAACACAACGCGATGGATTACACCATCGTCGTGGCGGCAACGGCGAGCGACCCCGCACCGCTGCAATACATCGCGCCCTACGCCGGCACCGCCCTCGCGGAACAGTTTATGTATGAGGGCAAAGACGTGCTTATCGTGTACGACGACTTGTCGAAACACGCGGTCGCCTACCGTGCGCTGTCGTTGCTTCTCGAACGCTCGCCCGGGCGCGAAGCCTATCCCGGCGACGTGTTCTATCTGCACTCCCGTCTGCTCGAACGGTCAAGCCGCCTGACTCCCGAATGCGGCGGCGGTTCCATTACCGCGCTTCCCATTATCGAAACGCAGGCAGGCGACGTCTCCGCCTATATCCCGACGAACGTCATCTCCATTACCGACGGGCAGATTTTCCTCGAAAGCAACCTCTTTTTCTCGGGTATGCGTCCGGCGGTCAACGTCGGTTTGTCCGTCTCCCGCGTGGGCGGCGCGGCACAGACCAAAGCGATGAAAAAAGCGGCGGGCAGTATCCGCCTCTCCCTCGCGCAATACCGCGAAATGGAGATTTTCACCCAGTTCAGTTCCGACCTCGATGCCGGCACGCTGGAACTTCTCCAATACGGGCGCGGGCTGATGGAACTGCTGAAACAGCCGCTTTGCGCGCCGCTGTCGATGCATGAGCAGGTCATCACCTTGGTGGCGGCGACCGGCAAAGTGATGCTCGACTTGGAACCCGCGCAAATCAAGCCGTTCCAGACGGCGATGCTCGCTTATTTTGAGGAGAACCACGCCGAAATCGGGCGCGAAATCGAAACGCAAAAAGCGCTTTCAGACGAACTGATTGCCCAAATTCGCGACGTGGCGACTACGTTCAAAGACACCGTTTATAAGATAGGCGGGTGAACGTATGGCAAGCATTCGTGAAATTCAAAGCCGTATTCGGAGCATCGAAGACACGAAAAAAATCACCAACGCGATGTACCTCATCTCCTCCACCAAACTGCGCAAAGCCCGCAAGGACGAGGAAAACACCGCCCCGTATTTTTCCGCGGTACGCACGATGATGTCCCGCATTTTTCACGACCTGCCCGATTTGGAGAGTCGTTACGTGCAACGTCCCGGTTTTTCCGGCGGCAAGCGGTGCGGATTACTCGTCATTACGGCGGATAAGGGACTCGCGGGCTCCTATAACCACAACGTGCTGAAACTCGCCTTAAACCGGTTAAACGCGGCGGAAGACCCGCTCGTGTTCGTGGTCGGCGAAGTGGGACGGCAATATTTCCGCTCCCGCAAAATTCCGGTGGAGCAAAGTTTTTTGTATACCGCGCAAAACCCCTCGCTTGACCGTGCGCGTGACATCGCCACCCTCCTCTGCGAGCGGTACGAAAGCGGCGAGATTGACGAAATCGGCATTGTGTATACCAAAATGAAAAACAGTCTTTCGATGGAGACGGAATACGCCCGTCTGCTCCCTCTTTCCAAAGAGGCGTTTGATGCGCCCGAAAACGCGCCGCAAACGCTCCACGCGCAGACGTTTGAACCGTCACCCGCCATCGCCCTGCAAAACATCGTTCCGAACTATTTGACCGGCTACATCTACGGTGCGCTGGTGGAATCGTTCTGCTGTGAACAAAACGCCCGTATGATGGCAATGAGCGCCGCCAACGACAACGCGGAGGAAATCCTCCGCGAACTGAACATTCAGTTTAACCGCGTGCGCCAAGCCATTATTACGCAGGAAATCACCGAGGTTATCGGTGGTGCCAAAGCATTGAAAAGCAAAGGAGATGCCACCTTATGAGTACTCCGAACGCCGTACAAAGCGGCAAAATCGTACAAATTTCCGGCCCGGTGGTGGACGTTCGGTTTGAGTCCGACACCCTGCCGAACTTATACGACGCGCTGGTCGCTCACACGGACGACCGCGAATTTGTGATGGAAGTGGCACACCATATCGGAAGCCACACCGTCCGTTGCATTATGTTGAACGCGAGCGAGGGGCTGTCCAAAGACGTTCCCGTGGAAACGGTGGGCGGCGGCATTCGCGTGCCGGTCGGCAACGCCACCCTCGGTCGTCTCTTTAACGTCCTCGGTCAAACCATCGACAACGGCGACCCCGTTTCCGAAGAAACGCCCTATTGGAGCATCCACCGCAATCCGCCCTCTTTCCAAGACCAAAGCCCCGTGGTGGAAATCCTTGAAACGGGTATCAAGGTCATCGACCTGCTCGCACCCTACGCCAAAGGCGGTAAAATCGGTCTGTTCGGCGGCGCGGGCGTCGGTAAAACGGTGCTGATTCAAGAACTTATCCAAAACATCTCGAACGAGCACGGCGGCTACTCCATTTTCACCGGCGTCGGCGAGCGTTCCCGCGAGGGTAACGACTTGTGGACGGAGATGACCGAATCGGGCGTTATTAAAAACACCGCCCTCGTGTTCGGGCAAATGAACGAGCCGCCCGGAGCACGTATGCGCGTGGCGGAAACGGGACTGACGATGGCGGAATATTTCCGCGACGAACAGCACCGCGACGTCCTCCTCTTTATCGACAACATCTTCCGTTTTGTGCAAGCGGGCTCGGAAGTGTCCGCCCTGCTCGGACGGATGCCCTCCGCCGTCGGCTATCAGCCGACCCTCGCCACCGAACTGGGCGCGTTGCAAGAGCGCATCGCCTCCACCAAAAACGGTTCGGTCACGTCGGTGCAGGCGGTGTACGTTCCGGCGGACGACTTGACCGACCCCGCGCCCGCCACCACCTTTGCCCACCTCGACGCCACCACCGTGCTGTCGCGTAAAATCGTGGAGCAGGGCATCTACCCCGCCGTTGACCCGCTCGAATCCACGTCGCGCATTTTGGAGCCGGACGTGGTCGGCGAGGAGCATTACCACGTCGCGCGCACCGTACAGGAGATTTTGCAAAAGTATAAGGAATTGCAGGATATCATCGCCATTCTCGGTATGGAAGAACTGTCCGAAGCGGATAAATTGACCGTCAACCGTGCGCGTAAAATTCAGCGTTTCCTCTCCCAGCCGTTCCACGTGGCAGAGGTGTTTACCGGTATCCCCGGCAAATTCGTCCCACTGAAAGAGACCATCCGCGGTTTTAAGATGATTATCGACGGCGAGATGGACGAATATCCCGAGGCGGCATTCTTTAACGTCGGCTCCATTGACGAAGTTATCGCCGCCGGCAAAGCGACGAATTAAGTTTTTGAGTCTTTCCCCGTGAATTTTCTTCAAAAGGAGGTGTCCTGATGAACACGTTTTCTTTGCGTATTCTTTCGAGCAACCGCGTGTTTTTTGACGGCGAAGCCGTCTCACTCACCCTGCCCGGAATGGACGGCGAATACGGCATTTTGGCGCATCACGAAAACACCGTCATCGCCACCAAAGAAGGCGAATTGCGCTTCACCGCCGCCGACGGCACCAAAACGGTTGCTATCGTCGGTATCGGGTATGCGGAGATTGCCGACAACGCCGTTACCGTGCTTGTGGACACCGCCGAGCGCCCGGAGGAAATTGACGTGCGCCGCGCCGAGCGCGCCGCCGCAAGAGCAAAAGAAGAACTGCTGCAACAGCGCTCCCTGCGGGAACACAAAATAACCGAAGCCGCCCTCGCCCGTGCTATGCTCCGCATCAAAGAGGGCACCAAATTGACAGGACTGTAAGAGAAAAAGCAAAAACCACCAAAAAGACCTCTGACTGTGTCAGAGGTCTTTTTTCTTCTATTCTCTTTTTTACCCAATCCCGCCGAGGCCGAAACTGACCGACAAGGCTTCGTCTACCCGTTCCATTGCCGTCGTGTCAAGGCGGCCCATTCGCTCTTTTAAGCGGCGTTTGTCAAGGGTGCGTATCTGTTCAAGCAACACAATCGAATCGCGCGTAAGCCCGCTTTTTGCGGACGAAAGCGCAATATGAGTCGGCAAGCGTGCTTTGTCCTGCCGACTGGTAATCGCGGCGGCAATCACCGTCGGACTAAATCGGTTACCCACGTCGTTTTGCACAATCAGCACCGGACGAATTCCTCCTTGTTCCGAACCGACAACGGGGCTTAAATCTGCATAGTAAATATCTCCTCGTTTTACCGTCATACCGTTTCATCCTTTACGAACAATCTTGCGCCGCACAAAAGTAGTGTACCCGTTTTGCGCGGCTTTAATCGGAGAGAATGGCTCTCTGTTCCCATTCTATGCTCGTCCGGCACTTTGGGACATCTCCCTTTTTGTCGTAAGATGCGGCAACATTCGTCACAATGTTTTGGCGGAATTGGTAGAAAATGTCAATATTTTTCACAAAAAACGGAGATTTTGTCTATTGACAATTTTTGGATTTTAAGGGATAATGGAGATACCTTGAAGAACGTATAAGAAAAGGAGGGACAGCACATGGAAGCCGAAGGCATCGTACGTTCCATCGACCAGCAAGGGCGCGTGGTTATTCCTATGGAAATGCGCCGTCGCTACGGGATTGAACTCGGCGACCCGATTGAGTTTTTTTCGGACGACCGCTCCATTATCCTTAAAAAATACCATCCCTCCTGCGTGTTTTGCGGCGAGGTCAAAAACACCATTTCGTTCCAAGGGCAGCTGATTTGCCCGAACTGTTTGGCGGCGCTGAAAAAAACGAAAGAAAAGAAAAAATAAATACAGTAAGCAAAAAGGACTCTGATAATTCAGAGTCCTTTTTTGTTGGTTTTGTCGGTTTTTCGGTTATTCCGCCGATTGCGGAGCGGGCGCAGAATCGCCCATCAGCTCATAAAACACCTTGCTGTCCATTTTTTCGTGGGCAATGAGGTATTCGGCGATACATTCCAGTTTATCCATATGCTCGCTGACTTTTTGTTTGGCGATTTCAAACGATTCGGTAACGATGCGCTCCACCTCGCTGTCGATGAGACCCGCGGTCTCCTCCGAGTAGTTGCGGGTGTGACCGAGGTCGCGGCCGAGGAAAATCCCCGCCGATTCGGATTCGCCGAACATCAGCGGCCCTAATTTTTCGCTCATACCGTATTTCGTGACCATTTTACGCGCCATTTCGGACGCGCGTTCGATATCGTTGGAGGCGCCGGTACAAATATCGTCCAGCGCGAGCGTTTCCGCCACACGCCCACCGAGAAGCACTTGAATGCTTTCCAGCATATTGGTTTTGGTCATATGCGTGCGGTCTTCCTGCGGCAAATTCATCGTATACCCGGCGGCGAGACCGCGCGGGATAATGGAAATTTGGTGCACGGGGTCTTGTGTCGGCGAGTAGTAGGAAACCACCGCGTGACCCGCTTCGTGGAACGCGGTAATTTTTTTGTCCTCGTCCGAAATGACGTGACTGCGTTTTTCCGTTCCCACCACCACTTTGATGGTCGCTTCCTCAATTTCCTCCATTGTGATGGAGTGCAGTTTACGCCGCGCGGCAAGCAATGCCGCTTCGTTGAGCAGGTTTTCGAGGTCAGCGCCCGTAAAGCCGGAGGTAGACTGGGCAATCACTTTCAAATCCACGTCGGGAGCAATCGGTTTGTTCTTCGCGTGGACTTTCAGGATTTCTTCGCGGCCTTTCACGTCGGGATAATTGACGACGATTTGACGGTCAAACCGTCCGGGACGGGTCAACGCCGGGTCGAGAATATCCGGGCGGTTGGTCGCGGCAATCATAATGACACCCTCGTTTTTCCCGAAACCGTCCATCTCGACAAGCATTTGGTTGAGCGTTTGTTCGCGTTCGTCGTGGCCACCGCCGAGACCGGCACCGCGCTGACGACCCACCGCGTCAATTTCGTCCACGAAAATGATGCAGGGCGCGTTCTTTTTCGCCTGGTCGAACAAGTCGCGCACACGCGACGCGCCGACACCGACGTACATCTCCACAAAATCCGAACCGGAAATGGAGAAAAACGGCACACCCGCCTCCCCTGCCACCGCGCGGGCAAGCAGGGTTTTACCGGTACCGGGAGGGCCAATCAAAAGCACGCCTTTCGGCACGCGCGCGCCGAGTTCTTCAAAGCGTTTGGGCGATTTCAAAAACTCCACGAGTTCTTGCAAATCCTCTTTTTCCTCGTCAGCACCCGCCACGTCGTCAAAGGTGACTTTACGCTTTTCGTCCGACGGTTTTTTGATACGCGCTTTGCCGAATCCGGCGATTTTGCCGTCACCCATCGCGCCCATTGAGCGCCGCATCATCAACCACACAATCAGCGCAAACACGACCATAATGATGAGGGTGGGCATCATACTGACGACCCACGACACCTCACGTTGCGGCAAAATATCGTATTTGATGTCGTTGTTGTCATCGACATCGCGGTTGTTTTCATCCACAATCGGTATCAGCACCGAATCAACAAAGAGGTTCAAGTTGGGGACTTTGTAGGTCAAAACGTCCTTTTTATCCACCTTTTTGTCCTTATTCACGTCGGTACGATACCCCTCACGGAGCAACAGTTTGAGCGACGAGTTGTCGAGGCTCAACGTAAATTCCTCCACCTGGTTTTGCTCAAAATAGCCGACGATTTCGGAATAGGTTTTATCCTGTTTTGTCGCACCGGAATTGGTCAGCGCCCACAAGCCGATAATAATCAGCAGCGGGATACCGATAAGCAACAGCCAGTTGCGACCTTGATGTTCTTGATTGTTCGGGTTTTCGTTCATAAGCGGAAACCCCTCCTTTCGCTTTGCGCGGGCAAAGATTGATAATGGCGGTGAACGATTATTGGTAAATTTCGGGTTTTAACACGCCGACAAACGGCAGGTTACGGTACTTTTCGTCGTAATCCAGCCCGTAACCGACGATAAACTCATCCGGCACGGCGCATCCCACGTAATCGGGAGTGAAATCTACCCGACGGCGTTCCGGTTTGTCGAACAGCGTGCACACTTTCAGGCTTTTCGGCTTGCGGGTCTTAAACATCTCGCAAAGAAAAGACAACGTCATACCGGAGTCAAGAATATCCTCCACAATCAGCACGTCTTTGTCTTCCAGCGTGCAGGAAATATCTTTCATAATCCGCACGTTGCCGGACGTTTTGGTGGATGCACCGTAACTGGACACCGCGAGAAAGTCCACGCTGCACGGAATAGTGAGCGCGCGCACCAAATCCGCCGCAAACACAAACGAGCCTTTGAGCACAGGGATAACAAATAAATTTTTCCCCTCATAGTCCGCAGAAATACGCGCCGCCACCGACTGAACGATGGATTTTATTTCTTCCTCCGAAACGAGCGTATACGCTACGTCTTGTTCTCCGTTCATTTTCAAAAACCCTCTCTTTTTCATTCATTCTCTATTTTCCATTTGTAAAAACGTCGCCGCTTTGGCAAATACCAGTACGTTTTCGGTCTGTTCGGTCACGCGACACCGTTCGTCACAGCCGAAACCAAACACCGCCACAAGTCCGTTTTCGTCGCAAAGGAGCGGTGTTGCGGCACGTTCCGATACGGAAAGTCCCGCCTCGTTAAAGAGCTTTTTGAGTGTTTTGGTGCCGCGCCCGACGGGACGATAGGCATCGCCCTCTTTCCGATTACGCACCGTAAGAACGCCTTTGATTGTAGCATAATCGCAATAGGAATTTAACAACAAACTGTAAACTTTTCGACAATTTTCAAATTCTTTCGCCGAAAACAGCCGCAATTCGTATCTTTCCCCTGCCACGTCAAACGGTTTGCCGACCTCTGCCGCAAAACAAAAAGGCGGCGGCACGGGGTTATTTTCCACCACAAACAACGCATCTCCCGCCGCTTTGACAAGAACTCCGCCCGGCAACGTCACCGCGCCGTCCTCGCCGAAAACCAAGCGGCACAGCGCGTCGATATGCTGTTTTTCCACGTCCACCGTGGTGGGAAGCAGTAAGCGCAATGCCCGCCGCAAAATCGCGGGCGGTGCCGGTTGCAACACCGCGCGGTCGTACTGTCCCGGTCGGTCTTCAAACTCCGCACATTCGAGCAACAGTTGCCCCTGGTCGCGCAGACATTCCTCGTCCTCCCGCAACGTCTCGCACAGGCGAAGCACCGCCGTTTCGAGCCGCGGGTTGACCACTTTGAGCGCCGGCATCGCCTCCCTACGCACGCGGTTGCGCGCATAGGTCACGTCGGCGTTCGTCTCGTCGGTGACAAAGGAGATGCCGTGTTCGGCGGCATACGCCTCCACCTCGTCGCGCGTGGCGAAAAGAAGTGGGCGAAGCAGGTGCTCTTGCCGCGGTTGAATGCCGCAAAGCCCCGAAAGTCCGCTTCCGCGCGCAAGGTGCAACAGCACCGTCTCGGCGTTATCCGACGCGGTATGCGCCGTCACGACCGCCGCACCGTCCGCCGCCGCAAAAAGCGCATCATAGCGCAAACGGCGCGCGGCTTGTTCCACGCTCTCCCCCGTCTGTTCCACGGCGGCGGGCACATCCACGCACACCGTCGAAAAAGGCACATTCCACCGCTCACACAGCGCGCGGCAAAACGCCGCATCCCGAGCGGCGCTCTCGCCGCGAATACCGTGCTGAACGTGAAGCGCGCGCACGATACCGAGTCCGAGCGATTCGCGCGCAGACAACAGCAGGTGCAACAGCACCGTCGAGTCCGCGCCGCCCGACAGCCCGAGGAGCAATGGTTCTCCCGCGGAAAACAGCGCGTGTTCGCGGGCATAGGCGCAAAAGCGCGCCGATAAATCAGAACGGATTGTCGTCATTTTGGCTCTCCTGCCGCGAGGACGACGCGGTGCTGAACTGGGTAAATTCGCCGTCAAAATTCATCGGGACGGTACCGAGCCGACCGTGGCGGTTTTTCGCCACAATCACCTCTGCCGTGCCGTAGTTAATCTGGGACGGGTCGTCACCCGGATTTGCCGCCATTTCCTCGCGGTAGAGGAAGAGCACTTGGTCGGCATCCTGCTCAATAGAACCGGATTCGCGCAAATGCACAAGGGACGGACGTTGGTCACGTCCGGCGGCATCGCGGCGCAACTGCGCGCACATCAGCACGGGGATGTCCATCTCTTTGGCAAGGATTTTGAAGCCGCGGGTAATGTCCGCCACTTCCTGCACACGGTTTTCCGTCTTTTTCGGGGACTGCATCAAACCGAGGTAGTCCACAATCACGAGTCCCACGTTGGGAATACGGCGCAAGCGGGCTTTGATATCCTGCGCCGTGACGTTGGTGCTGTCGTCAAGGAAAATGGGCGCATTGGTCAGCACGCTTGCCGCCGCGCCGAGGCGCGACCATTCGGGCGGGGTGAGGTTGCCGACCCGCAAGCGGGTGGACGACACTTTTGCCTCTGCCGACAGCATACGGTTGACGATTTCCTCTTTGCTCATTTCGAGGCTGAAAAACGCCACCGTCCGCTTTTGTTGCACCGCCACGTTGCGGGCGATATTCAGCACAAAAGACGTTTTACCGACACCGGGACGCGCGCCGACGATAATCAAGTTGGCGCGGTTGAGTCCGGTGGTGATTTCGTCCAGTTCCGGCATACCCGACGGGATACCGACCAAACGAGCGCGCTCCTCCGGAATGGACATAAGCGTATACATATCGTAGTTGGCGGCAATCGTTTGCCCAATCGGGGTGAGTCCGCCCTCGTACTTGTCGCGGCGGATTTCATACACACGCTGTTCCGCGCTTTCAATCAAATCGTCAAAATCCGCCGACGGGTCCATCGCCTCGTCCAGCGTCTCGCGGGAGGCTTTGATGAGTTTGCGCACATCCGCCTTTTTACGCACCATTTCGGCGTAGCGTTTGACACTTTCCACCGACGGCACGATTTGCACCAGTTTCATCAGATAGGCTTTGCCCTCTTCTCCGGCAAAAAAGCCCTCCGATTTCAGCGATTCCAGCACGGTGACAAAGTCGATGACCTCGTTCGCCATCATTTTCTCCATCATCACGCGGTAAATCGCCTGATGTTCGGGCAGATAAAAATGCTCAATGCGGAGCATATCCGCCACTTGGTTAATGGCTTCCGCTTCGCGCAGAATGGAGCCGAGCACCGCTTGCTCCGCTTCCAAACTGTACGGCAAATTCAAACCCTCGGAGTAGGTTTGCACATCTTTCGGCATAGTTATTCCTCCGCCACCGTTACGTTCAAATTCGCCGACACTTCCTGATGGAATTTCACCTTAACCGGGAAAGTGCCGAACTGTTTAATATCGTCCATTTGGACAAATTTCTTCTCAATCTCAATACCGAACGCCGCTTTCAATTCCTCCGCCACACGCTTCGAGGTGACCGCGCCGAACAGTTTGCCGGCGGCACCCGCTTTGGCGGGAATACGCAGTTCTTTCCCCTCCACTTTGGCGGCGGCTTCTTTTGCCTCTTTCAGCGCCATTTCCGCATGGTACTGCTTCGAGGATTCGCGGTTTTTCAGTTCGCTCATCGCCTTGGCATCCGCCGGCGTGGCGAGGTTGCGCGGGAACAGATAGTTGCGGGCGTAACCGTCCGACACGTTCACGAGTTCCCCTTTTTTGCCTTGTCCTTTGACGTCCTGTGTCAACACAATTTTCATTGCGATTTCCTCCTTTATTTTCGATTACACGTCCATAATGACCGGTAAAATCATCGGACTGCGTTTGGTTTTTTGGAACACATAGCGGGAAATTTCGTCCCGCACACGGCTTTTCATCATCGGCCAATCGCGGCTGTGACTGCGGCAGCAATCTTCCAGCGTTTTGCGCGCCACCTGCTTCATCTCGTCGAGCAGTTGTTCCGCCTCGTTGGCGTACACAAAGCCGCGCGTCACAATATCCGGGCCGGACACGAGGTCACCGATAATGGAGTCGATAGATGCCACCACGACGATAAGCCCGTCTTGCGACAGTTTCGTGCGGTCGCGAAGCACCACGTTGCCCACGTCGCCGACACCGAGCCCGTCCACCAGCAACCGACCGGCAGGCACCGTACCCGTCACTTCCATTTTATCGCGGGTCAAGGACACTTCCTGCCCGATATCGGAGATGAGCACGTTTTTCGGCGACATCCCCATCGACACGGCAAGCGCCGCGTGCTTGCGCAAATGGCGCTGTTCCCCGTGTACGGGGATAAAGTATTTCGGGCGGACAAGCCCGTGAATAATTTTCAGTTCCTCCTGGCAGGCGTGGCCCGACGTATGCACGTCGTACATCTTCTCGTACACCACGTCGCACCCGCGGCGCATCAGTTCGTTGACCACACGGCTGACCGATTTTTCGTTGCCGGGAATGGGGGTCGCGGAAATGATGATGGTATCTTGCGGGCCGACCTCCACCTGACGGTGGTCGGAAAACGCCATACGGGTCAACGCCGACATCGGTTCGCCCTGACTGCCCGTCGTGATAATGACCAGTTTGCCGTTCGGGTAGTTGCGGATGCTCTCGATGTCAATAAGGATGCCTTTCGGCACTTTCAGATAGCCGAGCTCGGTCGCAATATTCACAAAGTTGACCATACTGCGCCCGGAAATCGCCACCTTGCGCTTTTCGCGCGCGGCGGAGTCGATAATCTGCTGAATACGGTGCAGGTTGGACGAAAAGGTCGCCACAATAATGCGGTCGCCCTGCGCCTTGCGGAACAGATTGGAGAGGCTGTCGCCCACCATCCGCTCGGTCGGCGTGTAGCCGGAACGCTCTACGTTGGTGGAGTCGCAAAGAAGCGCCAACACCCCTTCGCGCCCTAACTCACCGAAACGCGCAAGGTCAATCATCTTGCCGTGAATGGGCGTACAATCAATCTTAAAGTCGCCGGTGTGCACCACCGTGCCCTGCGGCGTTTTGATTGCCAGTGCCACCGCATCGGGAATGGAGTGGTTGACGTTGATGAATTCCACGGCGAGTTTGCCGAGTTTCACCGTCTGCCCCGCCACTACCTCGTGGTACTCGGTGGTTTTGTCAAGCCCGAACTCGGTGAGTTTGGAGTTGACGAGCGCGAGCGTGAGTTTTGTGCCGTACACCGGCAGTTTCGCTTCTTTTAAGAAATACGGCAACGCGCCGATATGGTCTTCGTGCGCGTGGGTCAGCACAATGCCTTTGATGCGGTCTTTGTTTTGCACCGCGTAGGAAAAATCGGGCAACACCACGTCCACACCGGGCAAATCCGCTTCGGGAAAGGTCATCCCGCAATCAATGATGAGCGCATCGCCGTCACATTCGAGCATGGTCATATTCTTGCCGATTTCGTTCAGTCCGCCGAGGAAG
>JAZRYM010000052.1:0-44038 GCA_045600765.1 Acutalibacteraceae bacterium
AGGTGATATTTCACCATCTCTACGCTGATGTTTTGCTCCTTTGCAATTTGAGAACAACTCTTATTGTCTACGTAATACGCCACGCACACCTCACGGTGTGTTTTTTTAAGAAGTGACAGTTCCCGCCGAAGCCGATACAACTCCTCGTTGTCGGTTTCTTTTTGAACATACGCTTCCTCCGGCGACACGGCACACGTCCCGACAGTTTCCTCCGTCAACTCCGCTACGCTCGCGGCGAGTTCCTCACGGCGAATAAAACGGCGAAACGTATTTTCGGCGATTTTCCACGCATATCCCCAAAACGCCTCGTCGTTTCGGCAACGTTTCGCCCCGTTCAGCATCTCAAATACGATTTCAGAGGCGAGTTCTTCCGCTTTATCCTTGTCGTAAAGCCGCGAAAACGCGTACCCGTAAATCGCGGTGAGATTGTCGGCTATGCACTTGTACGCAGTTTTTTCATCCATCGCTGTTCTCCTGCAATTTGAAAGCTTTCATCTATATAGTGTCGATATGGGTAGCTTGGTTAGTGCATTTTCGGAAATTTCTGTAAAAAGTTTACCACAAATAACAAAACACCGCAAGATTTATAATTCCGCACTCCGGAAAACCATAAAAAACATAATAAAACGAACAATATATAAGCACATATTTTACACATAATTTGCACATAATCCTATTGACATTATCACAAATTTGTGTATAATGATATTGAAGGAGGAGAGAGTATGAAAAGTGTGAATGTTACGTTCCGTGTAGATGAAGACCTCAAAAAGAAAGCGGAAACTTTGTTCTCGGATCTGGGCATGAGTTTGTCTACCGCATTCAATGTGTTTCTTCGTCAATCTGTTCGGGAACAGCAGATTCCGTTTTCCGTCAGCAAAAATGTCCCCAACGAAGTAACGCTGAAAGCGATGGATGATGCCGAAAACGATAAAGATATGTTTGGTCCTTTCAGCAACATCGACGATTTAATGGAGGCCCTCAATGCTTGAAGTGGAATTCACCGGACAGTTCAAAAAGGATTTCAAACTCGCCGTCAAACGCGGTTGCGATCAAAACGAATTGATGGAAGTCATCAAGTTGTTACAAAACGAATTGCCCTTGCCTGAAAAATATCGCGACCACGCTTTGACAAATTCTCGCGGCTACAAGGATATGCGTGAATGCCACATTAAACCCGATTGGTTGTTGATTTACAAAATCTATCAAGAGAAACTCTTGCTGAAACTAATCCGCACCGGCAACCATAGCGATTTGTTTTGATTGAAATGGCAAACAGGGTCTTATGGATTTTCCCTAAAAAGCGGCCAAATCATATGATTCGGCGATGCTTGGTAAGAAAAACGCCACGATAAAATCAAATACCTATCATCAAGACAAAAGGTCTCCTTTCACCGTGAGGTGGAGGGAGACTTTTTTACAAAAAAAGTTGCGAAAACCGTTGAAAAATGGGGAAATTTGCGGTATAATGATAATAACATAACCGAGGCGAAATCGGCACAGTTCCGGTCGACTCAACCACGAAAAGAGGAATGTTTGATGAAACGAATTTTGTTACCCGTTTTGTGCGCAATCGCGGTGTTTTTGTCCTGCTTGTTTGCGGGCGGATGCGGCAAAAAAAAGGAAGAACCCGCCGCTCCCGCGCCGACAACCACAACGACGGAAGTGACCACAACGACGCAAGCGCCTGACCCGCACCTGCAAAACCCCTACACGGGCGAAATGGATATTGACCCCGATGCAACCAGCCGTCCTATCGGTGTTATGGTGGGTAACAACTGGAAATCCCGCCCGCAATATGGGATTGAGGATGCGGATTTGTATTTTGAAGCGGAGACGGAGGGCGGCATCACCCGTATGATGGCGATTTACGCGTCGGCGGAGCGTATGCCGGATCGAGTTGGTCCATGCCGTAGCGCGCGTACCCATTTTGTGAAAACGGCGAAAATGCTTGACCTGTTGTATATCCACGTGGGCGGCAGTGTCACCGGTAAAGCGAAAATCGCCGAACTCGGTGTGGCGGATTTTGACGGGAATGCCGGCGGTTCTGTCTTTTGGCGTGACCAAGGGCTTATCAATTCCAAAGGCTATGAATACAGTATGATGTCTTCCGGTAGCAAAGCGTTAAAACGGATGAAAAACGAGGATTATCGCTTGAAAACCAACGCCGCACCGTTGTTCACCTTCGGTGAAAAGGACGGTACCGGTGCCGGTAAAGAGGTTACGGTGGAATTGAGCGGGTATCAGACGGATATCTTCCGCTACAACGATAAAACGGGGTTGTATACAAAATACAACTTTGACGAAGGCTCGGAGGAGAAACACGTTTCGGCGGACGGCAACCCCATTGAAGTCAAAAACGTGTTGGTGCTGTACGCACCCAAGTATATGGAAAACAAAGCCACCTGCGACTTCAATCTCGGTGCGGGGGACGGCATTTTGATTTCGAACGGCAAGAGCCGTGACGTGGCGTTTTCTTCCGACGGAAGCGCGTTCACCTTTACCGAAACGGATGGCAGTCCCATGACCGTCAATCCCGGAAAAACGTACATTTGCCTCGTGGGAACGTACGAGCGAGGGCACACCAAGCTCGCATGATTGTGCGATTTAGAAGAAGACCTGTTTTCGCCACCTTAGTTGGAGCGAAAACGGGTCTTTTTTTGCAAAAAAATCCAAAAAACTTGCCGTAGAGAATTGCACTTTTGAAACGGTTGTGCTATACTATATCCTGTATAAGTATTTGTGGGAGTTTGTGCCGAAACGAGGTGAGCACCGTGAGAATACTGGGAATCGACCCCGGCTACGCCATTGTGGGATGGGGACTTATCGGTTACGAAAACGCGCGGTGCAAGCCGCTTGCGTTCGGCTCCATTCAAACTCCCGCGGGAACGGACTTTTCCGCGCGGCTTAAACAGATTTACGACGAGATGTTGTTGCTCCTTGACCGCTATCATCCCGATGCCGCCGCGGTGGAAAAACTGTATTTCCAAAACAACAAGACGACCGGCATTGACGTGGCGCAGGCGCGTGGGGTGATTTTGCTCGCACTGCACGAGGCGGGCGTGCCGCTGTATGAATACACGCCGCTGCAAGTGAAAAGCGCCGTGACCGGCTACGGTCAGGCGGAAAAGGCGCAGGTGATGGAGATGACCCGTCGCCGCTTGGGACTTGAAAAGGTGCCGCGCCCGGACGATACGGCGGATGCGCTCGCGATTGCGATTTGTCACACGCAGCAAAACGGAACGCCGCTGAAACAGCGGATACAGCAATTATCCAAAACGGAAAAGTAAACGAAAACGTAAGGGGAGAGAAAGATGTTCTATTCCTTAAAAGGAACGCTCGACTATTTTGACGCGAATATCGCGGTGGTCAACTGCGGTGGCGTGGGATTTCGGTGCCGCATTACAGTGAACACCGCTCGCAAATTGCCGCCCGTCGGTAAAGAGGTTTTCCTTTACACCCACTTGAACGTGCGGGAAGACGCGCTCGAACTGTTCGGCTTTTCCGACCAAAACGAGTTGACCTGCTTTAAGCAGTTGATTACGGTGTCCGGCGTTGGCGCTAAGGTGGCGGGCGCGGTACTGTCCGCGCTGACACCCGAGCAGGTTGCCGCCGCCGCGGCATCCGGCGACCACAAGGCGTTTACCCGTGCGAACGGTGTCGGGCCGAAGATGGCGCAACGGATTGTGCTGGAAATGAAAGACAAGGTGGGCGCCTTTACAGACGATTCTTTGCCGGCGGCGGGCATTCCGTCCGCTTCGGGCAACGCGGAAGCGGCGGTGAAAGCGCTGACGAGTATGTTCGGCTTCCAAACGGGCGAAGCGTCCGCGCTGGTCGCCAAATTGGACAGCGAACTGTCGGTGGACGAAATGGTGGCCGCCGCACTCAAACAACACGGAAAAGAAATGCGCTGACGACGGTTGGCGGAAAGGGGGACTGACCCGTGGCAAACAACGACCTTATCTCGTGGGAGGCGCAGGACGCCGACACGGATTTTGAAAATCGCATGGTGACGACGGAGTACATCCCGGAGGACGAGGGAGACAACCCGCTTCGTCCGCGCACTCTTGCCGAATACATCGGGCAGGAGAAAAACAAGGAGAATTTGTCCGTGTACCTGACCGCCGCCAAACAGCGGCACGAGGTACTTGACCACGTGCTGTTATACGGCCCTCCCGGTCTCGGAAAAACCACCCTCGCCGCGATTATCGCGCAGGAAATGGGGGTCAACTTCCGCGTCACTTCCGGGCCGGCACTCGAACGCCCGGGCGATTTGGCGGCGCTTTTAATGAGCCTTGACCCCGGCGACGTGCTCTTTATCGACGAAATTCACCGCCTGCCGCGCACGGTGGAGGAAATCCTCTACCCTGCGATGGAGGATTTTACCATTGACATTATGAACGGCAAGGGCGCGGGCGCGCAGTCCATTCACCTGCCGCTTGACAAGTTCACGCTTATCGGCGCGACCACCCGCGCGGGCCAGCTGTCCGCGCCGCTTCGTGACCGGTTCGGCGTGGTGCTTCGCCTCGAACTGTATACGCCGGAGGAATTGGCGCAAATCGTGGAGCGCTCGGCGCGTATTCTTGACATTCCCTGCACCCATGACGGCGCGCTGGAACTCGCTTCGCGCAGTCGCGGTACGCCGCGTATCGCCAACCGCTTTTTGCGCCGTGTGCGCGATTTTGCGCAGGTATACAGCGGCGGCGTGATTGACCGCGATGCGGCGAAACTGGCGCTTGACCGCCTCGAAGTGGACGAACTGGGCTTGGATGCACTTGACCGCCGGATGTTGACCGCGATGATAAAACACTACGGCGGCGGGCCGGTCGGGCTTGATACCGTGGCGGCGGTCATCGGCGAAGAAGCGGTGACGATTGAGGACGTATACGAGCCGTATCTTATGCAAATCGGCTTTTTGAGCCGCACGCCGCGCGGACGGCTTGTGCTTCCCGCCGCATACACCCATTTGGGACTTGACCGCCCGAATGAGGAGGGGCAACAGTCGCTTTACTGAGGCGACTTCCCACATTAGTTTGTAAAAAGGAGGTGCCGCCATGCGCACCGCAAACCGCTGGAAAGAATACACGCTGCTTGATGCGTCGGGCGGCGAACGCCTGGAACAATGGGGCGATATTGTGCTCATTCGTCCCGACCCGCAGGTGATTTGGAATACCCCGAAAACTCACCCGCTGTGGAACAAGGCGCACGCGCGCTATCTCCGCTCCAAAACGGGCGGTGGGCAATGGGAGGTATACCGTCCCATTCCGGACGACTGGGCGATTCATTACGACGACCTGACGTTCCACTTGAAACCGATGGGGTTTAAGCATACCGGCTTGTTCCCCGAACAAGCGGTCAACTGGGACTGGATGCGGGAAGCGATTGAGAGCGCGGGCCGACCGATTAAAGTGCTCAACCTGTTCGGTTACACCGGCGCGGCGACCCTTGCCTGTGTTGCCGCGGGCGCGCACGTCACCCACGTGGATGCCGCCAAAGGAATGGTTGCGTGGGGCAAGGAAAACGCCGTTTCAAGCGGTCTTTCTGACAAACCGATGCGCTGGCTTGTGGACGATTGTCTCAAATTCGTTTTGCGGGAGCAACGGCGCGGCAACACCTACGATGCGATTTTGATGGACCCGCCGTCCTATGGGCGCGGGCCGAACGGCGAGATTTGGAAACTGGAAGAGCAGATTTATCCGTTTGTGTGCGAATGTGTGAAACTGCTGTCGGATAAACCGCTTTTTGTACTGATTAACTCGTATACCACGGGGTTGTCTCCGTCGGTGATGAACTACATTCTCGGCAGTCTTATCAAAGCCGAGGGAACGCTGTCGGCGGACGAAATCGGTCTGCCGGTGCAGGCTACGGGGATGACGCTTCCGTGCGGTGCATCCGCTATTTGGAGAGGAAAGTAAACGATGACCATTATCGAGGCAGACAACCTGCGCTTTCAATATGAAAATCCCGATGAACCGCCGAAAATCGTCCTGCGTGACGTGAATTTGACGGTGGAACGCGGCGAATTTATCGCGTTGCTCGGGCATAATGGGTGCGGGAAATCGACCCTCGCGAAGCAGCTTAATGCGCTGCTTTTGCCGACGGGCGGCACCCTGTTTGTGGAGGGGATGGACACCGCTGACGAAAGTTTGTCGATGGATATTCGCCGCAAAGTCGGGCTTGTGTTGCAAAACCCCGACAACCAGCTTGTCTCCACCGTGGTGGAGGAGGACGTGGCGTTCGGGCCGGAAAATCTCGGCATTGAACCGGCGGAAATCCGCCGTCGGGTGGATAATGCGCTCAAAGCGGTGGATATGTACGAATACCGCACCCATGCGCCGCATAAGTTGTCCGGCGGGCAAAAACAACGGATTGCCATTGCCGGCATTTTGGCGATGAAACCCGATTGCATCGTGCTGGACGAGCCGACCGCCATGCTTGACCCGAAAGGGCGGCGGGAAGTGCTTGATACCGTGCGCCGTCTGAACCGCGAAAACGGGATGACGGTGGTGATGATTACCCACTATATGGAAGAAGCCGCCGCTACCGACCGTGTGGTTGTGATGAACGAGGGGCACATCGTGATGGAGGGGACTCCGCGCGAGGTGTTTTCGCAGGTGGAAACGCTGAAAGAAGTGGAACTGGACGTGCCGCAACCCACCGAGTTGTGCGCCGAATTGCGCGCGCAGGGATGGGAACTTCCCGCCGACGTGTTGACGGCGGACGAGTGCGTGGAGGCGATTGCCGCCTATTTGGAGGGCCGTGTATGACCGTGTTGGAAACACACAATTTAACACACGTGTACGCGCAGGGTACTCCGTTTGAAAAAACGGCGCTGAACGACGTCACCCTTTCGGTTGAAAAAGGCGAACTGGTCGGCATTATCGGACACACCGGCTCGGGCAAATCGACCTTGGTGCAACACCTGAACGGACTGCTCAAACCCACGAGCGGGCAAGTGCTCCTCGACGGGGAAGACATTTGGAACGACCCGAAACAAATCCGTCGGGTGCGGTTTCGTGTCGGTATGGTGTTCCAGTACCCCGAATACCAACTGTTTGAAGAAACGGTGTATAAGGATATTGCGTTCGGTGCGAAGAATATGGGGTTGTCCGCCGAAGAAATCGACGTGCGTGTGCACCGTGCCGCCGCGTTTGTGGGATTGCGGGAGGAATTGCTCGCGCAGTCGCCGTTTGACCTGTCCGGCGGCGAAAAACGCCGTGCCGCGATTGCCGGTGTAATGGCGATGGAGCCGGAAGTGCTCATTTTGGACGAACCGACGGCGGGACTTGACCCGAAAGGGCGCAACAACCTGCTGAAACAAATTGAAGCGTATCGCAAGGCAAACGGAACGACGGTGCTCGTCGTCTCCCACAGTATGGAGGAGGTAGCGCGCCTTGCCGACCGCGTGCTGGTGATGCACAAGGGCACACCGGCGATGTTTGCCCCGACCGACGAGGTGTTCTCCCGCGCGGACGAACTGGAAGCGATGGGACTTGCCGTGCCCGCCGTAACCAAAGTGTTTATGGGACTTGCCGCGCGCGGCATCGACGTGGGACAGAACGCCTATACCGTGGAAAGCGCCGTGTCGGCGCTGGTTTCCCGCTTCGGGAAAGGAGGCGGGACGGATGCTTAACGACATTACGCTCGGGCAGTATTTTCCCGGAAACTCCCTGCTTCATCGGTTAGACCCGCGGGTGAAACTGCTGGTTACGTTTGTGTATATCATTGCGATTTTCATCCCGAAAAACTGGGTGGGACTGGCGGTCGCCGTGCTGTTTTTGTTTGTGTGCGTGGCGCTGTCGCGGCTTCCCGTGCGGCTGATTACCAAGACGTTTAAGCCGATTATTCCGCTGATTCTTCTCACCTCGGTGCTCAACGTGTTTTATCTGGACAGCGGCAACGTGTGGTGGGACGTCGGCTTTTTCAAGCTGACCGACCACGGCGTGTATACCGCCATTTTCATCGCTATTCGCATTCTCTGCCTCATTGCGGGCAGTTCGCTGTTGACCTATACCACTACGCCGACCGCGCTGACCGACGGGCTCGAACGGCTTTTAAGTCCGCTTCGTCACCTGCGCGTGCCGGTGCACGAACTGTCGATGATGATGACCATTGCGCTCCGCTTTATTCCGAGCCTTATCGAGGAAACGGATAAGATTATGGCGGCGCAAAAGGCGCGCGGCGCCGATATGGAAAGCGGCGGGATGATGCAACGCATCCGCGCGTTTTTGCCGGTGCTGATACCGCTGTTTGTCTCCTCCTTCCGCCGCGCCTACGATTTGGCGACGGCGATGGAATGCCGCTGTTACCGCGGCGGCGAGGGGAGAACCCGCCTAAACCGCCTGCAAATGCAAGGGCGCGACGTGGTGGTGCTTGTAGTGACCGCCGTGTTTGTGGCGGCACTCATTGTCGGCAACGTGTGGTTGCCGTCCACGCTGTGAGGTGATTTCTGTGACACGCATATTGCTGACCATCCGCTACCGCGGAACGGCATACCACGGTTGGCAGGTACAACCGAACGGAGTGACCGTGCAAGAGACGTTGCAAAACGCCATTGAAGCGGTGACCGGCGTGCGGTCGGGCGTTATCGGGTGCAGTCGCACCGATGCGGGCGTTCACGCGGAGACTTTCTGTTGCACCTTTGACACCGAAAGCCCTTTGCGCGGCGAACGGCTCGCGCTCGCGCTCAACGCGCATTTGCCGCAGGACGTGGCGGTGCGTGACGCGCGCGAGGTGGCGGCGGAGTTTCATCCCCGCTACGATGCCCGCGGCAAACGGTACGTTTACCGTGTTTGGAACGGGCGCCAAAGAAACCCGTTTTTTGAGGAAAACGCCATTCATATTGCCGTGCCGCTGGACAATGCGAAAATGGATACGGCGGCAAAGGCGTTCTTGGGAACACACGATTTTGCGCCCTTTTGCGCCGCAGGAAGCAGCGTGGAAGACACGGTACGCACCGTTTCCCGCTGTGACGTCACGCGGGAGGGCGACCTCGTCACCGTGACGGTGGAAGCGGACGGATTTTTGTATAATATGGTGCGTATTATGGTGGGGACGCTGTTGGATATCGTAAACGGTCGGCTCGCCGAGGACGTGATTCCGACCATTTTCGCGCAAAACACGCGCGATGCCGCCGGAACGACCGCACCCGCCAAAGGGTTGACGCTCCAAGACGTTTTTTACGACTAATGCGCGTATACGCAGAGAAAAGAAGGGAACAACATGGCACGAAAAGAGGATATTCGTATTAAAAAAACACGGGTGAAATCCGCCGCATCTTCGGAAAAACCGACCGAGCCGACCCCGGCACCGCGGTTTGCGGGGATGCAATACGAAAACGAGGTGGAAGAAGCGGCGCGTGCCGCCGCCGAAAAACGGGCGGCGCGCACGAAAAAGCCCAAAACCAAAAAACGGCTGATTATTTTCGCTATTCTCGTGGTGCTGGTTTTGGTGGTGTGGGTAAAATGGGACGTACTGAACCCCGCCAATGTGTGGAATATGATTAACGTGGCCGTGACCGGCGGCGAAAGCGGCGACGGCTATCCGACCGAGGCAGAGGGGAGCAACGTCGTTGCGATGCGTCCCATCGGCAACTATTTGCTTCTTGTCAGCCAAAATACCGTGACGGCATATAACCAAAGCGCCGGAACGGTGTTTTCCCGCACCCACAGTTTTTCCGACCCGCTTGTTGATGTGTCCGGCAACACCTTGATGCTTGCCGAAATCGGCGGTCGCCGCATAGAGGTGCAGTCCATCGGCGGTAAGGTACATACCTTTGAAACTGCTAAAAATATCGTGTGCGCCGCGGTTTCCAACAACGGAACGGTGGCGGCGATTACCGAATCGGACAAAAGCCACATTTCCGAAATCGTGGTCTATAACAAAGAGGGCGAGGCAAAACTGTATTGTTACAGTTCCGAAGCCTTGTTGACAGGCATCGCCTTGCGGGCGGACGGTCGCCAAATGGCGGCTATCGGCGTGTTGGCGAAAGACGGCGCACCGCAGTCGCGGTTGCTTGTGTATTCCACCGTGTCCGACAAAGACCCGAAAGTGTATTCCGGCGACGATACGCTGTTTTGCGATGTGGATTACCTCGGTAACGACAATGTGGCGGTGGTGGGAGACGACCGTTTGTGGGTCGTTAAAACCGGCCGCAATAAGCCGACGGAACTCACCTATGAAAACCGCCGTTTGCTCAGTTGGGCGGTTACCGACAGCCGTGTCGGTGTAGTGCTTCAAAACTACGGTGCCACCGACGGCGGACAGTTGCTCGCCGTAGACAAGAACGGCAAAACCGCCTATACGGTGGATTTTACGGGAATGTTCCGCGGTGTTTCCCCGGCGGGTAAGGAATTTTTCCTGATGAGCGGAACCGACCTTTTGACGATGAATGCCAAAGGGGAGAGTGCTTCGCAACCGATTATTCCCGACGCCTTGCGCATTTGCAGTGCATTCGGTAACGATGCACTTGTGCTCGGACTTACCTCAATCGAACGGTATGACCCTTGATACCTATGACGGTCACAGATAAAAATAAGAACAGTAAGGAGCGGTAACTATGGCGTATGTATTGGATGGAATTGCGGCGGTATTGATTCTCGGGCTCGGGATTGTGGGCGCTGTGCGCGGCTTTTTCAAAACGGTGATGCAGGTGATTGCGGTTATTGTGGCACTGGCGCTGGCATCGCAGTTTGCTACCCCGCTGGCGGAAAAGATTTACGGCGGTCTGTTTGAAAGCGATTTGGAACGTGCTATGCAGATACAAATGGCGGATTTTGAAGGCAACGCCATCGAAAGCATTAACAAATTGTTGGAAGTGATGCCGGAAAAACCGAAACAAATGATGGAAAAATACGGACTTTTTACCGCGGACGACTGCTTGAAAAAAGCGGAAATCAGCACCCGTGAAAACGGGCAAAAAGCAGTAGACGGCGTGGTGAACAAAGTGGTACGTCCCACCATGGTCAACACGCTGACGGGCGGATGCTTCCTGGTGTTGTTTGTGGTGTTGCTTGCGGCGGCACTCCTCGTGGTGGTGCTTCTTAACCGCACGATGTCGCTTCCGGGACTCAATGCCGTCAACCGTGTTCTCGGCTTTTTGGTCGGTGCGCTTGAAGGCGGTGTTTGCGTGCTTCTTCTTGCCAACGTGCTGTCTCTTTCGGCATCCTCTGCGGCGGCGACGAAAAAGGAAAACCCGAAAGTGGATAAAGCGACCATTGAGAGCACGTATATTCTTCGCCACTTTGAACTGAAAGACAACGTATTTTTGGAGAATGTCCGCGATTGGGCAACCTCTACCGCCAAAGCCAAAGCGGCTCAAAAGAACGTAGAAAACAAAACGTAAGAACGAAACGGAGACCCAAGGTATGATAAAAATCAATTGGAAATGGAATGTTCCCAACATCCTGTCCCTTTTTCGCTTGGTGTTGGTACCGGTGATTGCCGTGACCTACCTGCGCGGTGATACGGCGATTTCGGTTGTTGCGCTCATTGTGTCGGGTATTACCGACGTGGTGGACGGTTTTGTGGCGCGCCATTTCAACCAAATTACCGACGTCGGCAAGATTTTAGACCCGCTTGCCGATAAATTGACCCAGATGACGGTGGCACTTTGCCTGACTATTCAAAATTTGGAGTTGTTGCCGTTACTCATCATTTGCGTGGCAAAAGAAATGTGCCAAATGGTCGGCGGGTTGTTGCTCCTCGGCAAAGGGGACGCGATTCGCGGCTCGAAATGGTACGGCAAACTGGCAACAGTGCTGTTTTATGCCGTGGCGGTGGTGCTGGTGCAACCGTTCGTCCACATTCCCCGTTTGGTGGAAATGATTTTGGTGGGCGTGGTGCTTGTGGCGATGCTGGGAGCGTTTTTCAGTTATCTCGGCATCTTCATTAAAACCTCCCGCGGCAAAGAAAACAACGTGGAAAATGAGACAGACTGACTCAGCGAAAGGACAAGACTATGCTTTGTGCTCGGTGTAAAAAAAGAACGGCAATGGTGTTCGTGACCCGTATGGAAGACGGCAAAAACGTCAACGAGGGGTATTGTATCCCTTGTGCGCGGGAACTGAATATCGGGCCGATTAACGACATTTTCAAGAAAATGGGCATTTCCGACGAGGATATTGACTCGATGGGTGACCAGATGGAGTCGATGATGAGCGGGATGCTCGGCGGCGGCGAAGACGGCGATTTTGAACTCGGCGGAACGGCGGCGGAATCCTTCTTCCAAAAGATGTTCGGCGGCGGGCAAGCTCCGCTTTCCGACGATGAAGACGGGGAAGAGGACGAGGAAGAACCTACGGCATCGAACGGCAAAAAAGCGGATAAAGCCGACCGCAAAAAGAATAAAAAGCGTAAGTATTTGGGGCAATATTGCACCGATTTGACGGCGCGCGCCCGCAAAGGTGAGATTGACACGATTATCGGCCGTGAGCGAGAAATCAGCCGTGCGGTGCAGATTTTGTCCCGTCGCACGAAAAACAACCCTTGCCTTATCGGTGAACCGGGCGTGGGCAAAACCGCGATTGTGGAGGGTCTTGCCCAACGGATTGCCGCGGGTACCGTGCCGGCAAAACTGAAAAACAAGGAAATTTTGCTCCTCGATATGACCGCTTTGGTCGCGGGAACACAGTTCCGCGGGCAGTTTGAAAGCCGCATTAAAGGGCTTATCTCCGAGGTGAAAGCGGAGGGGAACATCATCCTCTTTATCGACGAGGTGCACAATTTGGTGGGCACGGGCGATGCCGAAGGGACGATGTCGGCGGCGAACATCCTGAAACCCGCGCTATCTCGCGGGGAAATCCAGGTGATTGGCGCGACCACCTTTAACGAGTATCGCAAATACATCGAAAAAGATGCCGCCCTCGAACGCCGCTTCCAGCCGGTGACGGTGGAGGAGCCGTCTATCGACGAGACGGTGGCGATGCTGCAAGGGGTGCGCGGATTTTACGAGGCGTACCACGGCGTGAAAGTGAGCGATGCGCTCATTCGCCGGGCGGTGCAACTGTCCGAGCGGTACATTACCGACCGTTTCTTGCCGGACAAAGCCATTGACCTGCTTGACGAGGCGTGCGCCGCACGGATGCTCAAAAACAAAACGGCGGACACCTATGCGCTTTTGAACGAAAAAATCACCGGCTTGCAAAAAGCGGAGCAGACGGAGATGGAAAACGACCCGGTGGATTATGAAAAAATGGCGACCATCCACACGGAATTGCTCAAAGCCCAAGACGAGGCGGACGCTTTGCGTGTCGATGCCACCGAGGCGCCCGTTACCGATGAGGATTTGGCGGGCGTTATCGAGCTGTGGACGGGGATTCCCGCCACCAAGGTGCAAGAGGATATGCTCCCGAAACTCGCCAAGTTGGAAGACAATCTGAAAGAAAAAATCAAAGGGCAGGACGAGGCGATTTCCCTTGTCGCGGCGGCCATTCGCCGCACGCGGGTGCAAATCAGTCCGCGCCGCCGTCCCGCTTCCTTTATCTTTGTCGGGCCCACCGGTGTCGGCAAAACGGAACTGGTGAAAGTGTTGGCGGCGCAACTGTTCGACACACCGGAAACGCTGATTCGCCTCGATATGTCCGAGTTTATGGAGAAACACGCCGTGTCGCGCATTATCGGTTCGCCGCCCGGCTACGTCGGCTATGACGAGGCGGGACAATTAACCGAAAAGGTGCGGCGTAAACCCTACTCGGTGCTGTTGTTCGACGAAATCGAAAAGGCACACCCCGACGTGCTCAATATCTTGCTTCAAATTCTCGACGAAGGACGGGTGACCGATGCGCACGGGCGCGTGGTCAACTTTGAGAATACCGTGATTGTGATGACCTCCAACGCCGGCAGTAACGTGGGCGAAAACCTGCTCGGTTTCGGCAAAACGGAGGAGCAGGGCGCGCGCGACAAAGCGGTGAAAGCGCTGTCCGATTTCCTGCGGCCGGAGTTTTTGAGTCGCGTGGACGAGGTGGTGTATTTCCGCCCGCTGTCGGTGGAGGAATATGCCGCCATTGCCGATTTGATGCTGACCGAACTGGTTGACCCGCTGAAAGAGCGCGGTATCGCCCTTTCGTGGGATAACGCCGTGTGCGAGGCGCTTGCGAAAAAGACCCACGGCGGCAAGCGGGGTGCGCGCGATTTGCGCTCGGCCATTCGCCGCGAGGTGGAGGACGTCATCGCCACCAAATTGGTGGACTTGTACGATACGCCGCCCAAAGCGTTTACGCTTTCCGTAGGGGAAAATGACGCGCTTGTGGTGACCGCGACCTAACACAAAAACAAAAAACAAAAACAAAAAGCCATCCTCGGGGCAGAGGATGGCTTTTTGTTGCGATGGATTATACACTATGGATGGTAAAATCAGCGTTTTTTAAGCGTTTCGGCGTGCTTTTTGAGTGCCGCGAACGTCTCGTCGCTCAAATCGTGTTCAATTTTGCACGCATCGGCGATGGCGGTTTCGCGGGAGATGCCCACGCGCATCAGAAGGTCGCTGATAACGACGTGGCGTTCGTAGATGCGTTCGGCGACTTCTTTGCCTTTTTCGGTGAGATAGAGGCAATGGCAACCCTCTTTCACGAGGATGTAGCCGTCTTCCTTTAATCTGGCAAGGCCGCGGCTGACCGACGGTTTGGAAAAGCCCATATAGTCGGCGACGTCCACGGCGCGGACGTGTTGTTTTTCGTTGGAGAGGATGAGGATGGTTTCGAGGTACATTTCGCCGGATTCCAGCAATTTCATGACAGAAGCCCCTTTCAAGACCTTATTTTCAAAGGCATCCAACACAAAAAGTATACTGCATTCGACCGAAAATGTCAAGGAGAACTTTTATTTTTCCGCTTTCTTTTTCAGTTTGGTTTTGTTTCCTTGCTCATCAACGAGATAGGTGTTATCCAGTTGGGCACGGAGATTTTGGGTATAGCCGCGAATGTACTCGGCGCGCAGGGCGGCTTGTTCCGCTTTTTCCGCATCGGTTAAGCCGACTTCGCGTGATTTTTTTGCCAATTCGTTGATACGGGCAATGCGTTCTTCGGTCATTTTTCGTCACCTCGCGAATCAGTGTACCACATCTTTTCGTTTTTCGCAAGTGTTGGTGCAAAAAGACTTGAAAAAATAAAATAACTATGATAAAATAAACGATAAGTATTTTATAAGGGGGACGTGGCTTTGAAATGGGGTCTCATCGGCGCGATGGAAGAAGAAATCGCGGCGCTGTTGTCGGAAATGACCGATGTGACGTCGGAGACGGTCGCCGGTCGGCAGTATTACACCGGCAAGCTCGGTACGGCGGACGTGACCTTGACGCAATGCGGTGTCGGGAAAGTGTGCGCGGCGATGGCGGCGCAAATCCTTATTGACCGCTATCGCGTGGATGCGCTTGTGAATACCGGCGTTGCCGGCGGGCTTGCGCCCGAACTGCAAGTGGGCGACATCGTGCTTTCCGAATCGGCACTCCACCACGATTTTGACATCACCGCATTTGGCCACGTTCGCGGCTACATCGGCGGCGGAGGGGACGATACCGTGCCCACTCGCTTTTATGCCGACCGCGCGCTGATGGAACGGTTTATGCAGGGCGCGGAACACAAAACCGGTCACCGTCTTCTTTGCGGAACGGTGGCGAGCGGCGACGTGTTTGTGGACGATACCGCGCTGAAACGACAAATCCGCGACGAGTTTTCCGCTACTGTCGCCGAAATGGAGGGTGCCGCGGTGGCGCAGGTGGCAACCGCGAACGGGATACCGTTTCTCATCGTACGCGAGGTATCCGACCTTGCGGAAAACGATGCCGCCGAATGTTCGGACAATTTTTTGGAAAAAGCCGCACGGCGCTCGGCAAAATTGCTGATTGCCATGGTCAACACTTGATTTTAGGACAAAAGGGAGGGATTTCTTATGCAAGAAATCAAAATAAATCCGCATACTAACGTATTGGAGCAGGACCCGTATCAATTTGAACTGCAAAATGTGAAAGAGCCGGAACTGTTCCGTGAGATGTTCCCGTATACGGAAGTGCCGAAAATCGCTTACAACTTCCGTCGCGTGCCGATGAATATGCAAGAGCATATTTACATCACCGACACCACGTTCCGCGATGGACAGCAATCGCGCACGCCCTATACCGCCAAACAGATGGTGGATATCTATAAAATGCTCCACCGTCTCGGCGGTAAAAAGGGCATTATCCGTCAAACGGAGTTCTTTGTCTATTCGGAAAAAGACCGCACCGCGCTCCAAGAGTGTATGGATCTCGGCTACGATTTTCCGGAGATTACCACGTGGATTCGTGCCTCGAAAAAAGACTTCGAACTGGTGCGCAACCTGAACATTCCCGAAACGGGTATTTTGGTCAGTTGTTCCGACTACCACATTTTCCGCAAGATGAAACTCAACCGCAAACAGGCGATGGACAAATATCTGGCGGTGGTGGAAGAAGCCATCCAGGCGGGTCTTCGTCCGCGTTGCCACTTTGAGGATATCACTCGTGCCGATTTTTACGGCTTTGTGGTGCCGTTTGCAACCGAACTGATGAAACTGTCCGAACGCTACGGTGTGCCGGTGAAAATCCGTGCCTGCGATACGATGGGCTACGGCGTGCCGTTTGCGGGCGTGTCGCTTCCGCGTTCCGTGTCGGGTATCATTTACGGTTTGCAACAGTACAGCGGTGTGCCGAGCGAAATGCTCGAATGGCACGGTCACAACGATTTTTATAAGGGTGTTGCGAACGCCTCGACCGCGTGGTTGTATGGTGCGGGCGCGGTCAACTGTTCCTTGCTCGGTATCGGGGAGCGCACCGGCAACGTGCCGCTGGAAGCGATGGTGTTTGAGTACGCCTCGCTCAAAGGCACGATGGACGGAATGGACCCGACGGTGATTACTGAAATTGCCGATTATATCGTGAAAGAGACCGATTACGACCTGCCGCCGATGACCCCGTTTGTCGGCGCGCACTTTAACCTGACCCGCGCGGGTATCCACGCGGACGGGCTTTTGAAAGACGAGGAAATCTACAACATTTTTGATACCAAAACCCTGCTCAACCGTCCCGCTTCGGTGGCGGTCAGCAATACGTCGGGTCTCGCGGGTGTCGCGTGCTGGATTAACCAGTATTTCCGCCTGCCGGATGACGAGCTGGTTGCCAAAAACGACTCGCTCGTGGTGAGCATCAAAGAGTGGGTGGATGCGGAATACGAGCAAGGCCGTATCTCGATGATTAGTGACGATGAACTGTTGAAAAAGGTACGCGAGTCGGGCGACCCGCGCTTTGCGAATCTTTGCAAGTGAAAAGGAGACTTTGTGATGTCTGCACTTTCGATTGAACAACAATACGCGCTGTGGTGCGAAAACGCGGTGGAGGATGCCGACCTGCAAGCGGAACTGCAAGCCGTTGCCGGAAAAGAGGAGGAAATCCGTGACCGCTTTTACCGCAATTTGGCGTTTGGTACGGGTGGACTTCGCGGTGTGCTCGGCGCGGGAAGCAATCGGCTGAATATCTACACCATTCGCCGCACGACCAAAGGACTTGTAGACTATCTTTCCGCTCATTATGAGACGGCATCGGTCGCGATTTCTTACGATTCCCGCATCAAATCCGACCTCTTTGCCAAAGAGGCGGCGCGCGTGCTTGCCACGGCGGGTATTCGCGTGGTTATTGTGCCGGAATTGGAGCCGACCCCGGTGTTGTCGTTCCTCGTGCGCAAACTGTCCTGCGAAGCGGGCATTATGGTGACGGCGTCGCACAACCCCGCGCAGTACAACGGCTACAAGTGCTACGGCGCGGACGGCGGGCAGATGACCGAAGTTGCCGCCGGCGAGATGATGGAGGCGATTGACCGCCACGAAATGTTTGAACCGACCACGCTGCTTTCGTTTGACGAAGCGGTGGAAAAAGGACTTGTGACGGTGGTGGGTGACGACCTGCTCCAAGCGTTTTTGGATTGCGTGCAAACGCAACTTATCCACAAAGACGTGTGTGAAAAAGCGGGGTTGTCGGTGATTTACACTCCGCTTCACGGCACGGGCAACAAGCCGGTGCGCGCGATTTTTGACCGCATCGGTCTTAAAAATGTGACGGTGGTGCCGGAACAGGAGTTGCCGGACGGAACCTTCCCGACCGCGCCGTTCCCGAACCCGGAAATCCGCCAGAGTTTTGAATGCGCGATGGCGCTTGCCAAAACCGTTCCCGCGGACTTGCTTCTTGCCACCGACCCCGATTGCGACCGCGTGGGTATCGCCGTGAAAGAGGGCGACGATTACGTGCTTCTTTCGGGCAACGAGGTGGGGTGCCTGCTTCTTGACTATATTCTCTCCTCCCGCAAGGCAGAGGGGACGTTGCCGAAAAATCCCGTCGCGGTGAGCACCATTGTGTCCTCTAAAATGACCAAAGCCATCGCCGCCAAATATGGATGCGAGATGCGCTATGTGCTGACCGGATTCAAGTATATCGGCGAGCAGATTACCGCGCTTTCCGATGCGGGCACACCGGAACGCTACCAACTCGGTTTTGAGGAGAGTTACGGCTATTTGGCGGGCACGCACGCCCGCGACAAAGACGCGGTGGTCGCGTCGATGCTCATTTGTGAGATGGCGTCCTACTACCACTTGCAGGGCAAGAGTTTGCTCGATGCGTTGCGCGCGCTGTATGCGGAATTCGGTGTGTACGAGCACCAAATGCTCAACGTGATGTTTGAGGGCGAAAAAGGAATGTACGCTATGCGGGATTTGATGGCGCGCCTGCGTGCCGATTTCCCGAAAGCCATCGGCGGACGGAAAACGGTCGCGTTTTCCGACTACGGCGAGAGCGTGTCGCACAACCTGCTGACCGGCGAAACGACCGCGATTACCCTGCCGAAATCGGAAGTGCTTGTCTTCGATTTGGAAGGGGACGCGAGTGTCATTATCCGCCCGTCCGGCACCGAACCGAAAGTGAAAGCGTATATCACCGCCACCGGCAAAACCCGCGCGGAGGCGGAGGCGCTTGCCGCCGCTTTGAAAGAGGATGCGCGACGGTTGATTGAGGGATAAGAGGGGAGAACGATGACTAAATTTCTCATTCGTTGCTTTGTGAAAAACGCGGATGATGTCAAAAGCCCCGCGGTACGCTCCGCATACGGCAAAATGGCGGGTGCGTGCGGTATCGCCGCCAACGTGCTGTTGTTTCTCGGCAAACTGCTTGCCGGCGTGCTTTCCGGCGCGGTCTCGGTCATTGCCGATGCGTTTAACAACTTGTCCGATGCCGCTTCGGCGGTGGTGACCCTGCTCGGCTTCAAACTGGCGGAAGCGCCGCCGGATGACGAGCATCCGTTCGGTCACGGGCGGATGGAGTATCTGTCGGGTTTGGTGCTCGGCGTGCTCATCTTGTTTGCCGGGTGGGAACTCGGCAAATCGTCCGTCGGCAAAATTTTGCACCCGGAAGCGACCACGGCATCGCTGTTGGCGCTTTGTATTTTGGTTGCCGCCATTCTTGTGAAACTGTGGATGGCGGTGTTTTACAAGACGATTGGCACGCGTATTCAGTCGGATACCGTGCTCGCCACCGGCAAAGACAGCCGCAACGACGTACTGTCCACCCTGCTGGTACTCGCATCGGTGCTTGTGGAGAAATTCACGGGGCTTAAAATTGACGGCTACGTCGGACTTGCGGTGACGGTGCTCGTGTTGTTCACCGGCATTTCGGTGATTAAAGAGAGCGTGTCGCCCTTGCTCGGGCAGGCGCCTGACCCCGAAATGGTGGAGGAAATCCGCCAAATGGTGCTGTCGTACGACGGCGTTGTGGGCGTGCACGATTTGATGGTACATAACTACGGGCCCGGGCGCGTGATTATCTCGCTTCACGCGGAAGTTCCCGCGCATGAGGATATTCTCAAAAGCCACGACGTGATTGACTGTATTGAAGAAGATATGATGCGGCGGTTTCACGCCGTCGCCTGTATTCACATGGACCCCGTGGAAGTGGGCAACGAGGCGGTTGACCGCCTGAAAGAGTTGACTTTGACGGTGCTCGGCGACGTGGATACCCGCCTTTCGATGCACGATTTTCGCGTGGTGTTCGGCGAAACGCACACCAATCTCGTGTTCGACGTGGTGGTGCCGTTCGGTTACAAGGACGAGGCGACCCTCAAAGACACGGTGCAAGCGCGGCTTCGGATGACCGACCCGCATTTGAACGTGGTGATGAAAGTCGAGCACCGGTACCACGGATAAGGCTACGGATAAGGAGGCGAGAACATGGCGAAAAAACCGTTTTTGGAAGCGGGAAAAGTGGTGGGAACTCACGGAGTCCGCGGCGAAATGCGGGTGGAATGTTGGTGTGACAGCCCCGCCGTGTTTGCCAAGTTGAAAACGATTTATTTCGACGAAGCGGGGGAGCAATCGGCAAAAATCGCCGCCCGCCCGCACAAGTTGATGGTACTTTTGAAGATGGACGGAGTGGACACCGTCGAGCAGGCGGAAACCTACCGCGGACGGGTGCTTTACCTTTCGCGGCGGGATGTGAAACTCCCGAAAGGGCAGTATTTTATCAGCGATTTGATAGGGCTCACCGTTAAAGATGCCGCCACCGGCGCGGTGTACGGCACTTTGACCGACGTGACCGAAACGGGTGCCAACAACGTCTACCATATGAAAGCGGCGGACGATGGGCGTGAAGTGCTGATTCCCGCCGTTCCGCTGTTTGTCAAAACGGTGGACGTGGACGGCGGCTTTATTGAAATTACCCCGATAAAAGGACTTTTGAACGATGAGGATTGATGTGTTGACGCTGTTTGACGAGATGTGCAATCGGGTGTTTACCGAAAGCATTCTCGGACGGGCGCAGAAAAAAGGTGTGCTGACCGTCAAATGCCACCAAATTCGGGAGTATACCCTAAACCGCCAAAATCAGGTGGACGATTATCCCTATGGCGGCGGGCAGGGGATGATTTTGAACGCCCAGCCGGTGGCGGATTGTTTCCGCGCCGTGTGCGAGGAGGTGGGGTGCCGTCCGCACCTCATCTATATGTCGCCGCAAGGCAAAACGCTTACTCAAAAACGCGCGTTGGAACTGTCTAAAATGGACAACCTCTGCGTGCTGTGCGGGCATTACGAGGGCATTGACGAGCGGGTGATAGACGCGCTTGTGGACGAACAAATTTCCATCGGCGACTATGTGCTCACCGGCGGGGAACTGCCCGCGCTTGTGCTCATTGATTGCATCGCGCGGATGGTGCCGGGCGTGCTGTCCGAAGATGCGTGCTTTGAGGATGAAAGCCACTTTTCCGGGCTTCTCGAATACCCGCAATACACGCGGCCTGCCGTGTGGGAGGGACGCGAGGTGCCGGAAGTGCTTTTGACCGGTCATCACGCCAACATCCAAAAATGGCGGCGCGAACAGTCGCTCTTGCGCACGGCGGCGCGCCGTCCCGAATTGCTCGAAACCGCCGATTTGTCCGAAAAAGACCGCGCGTTTTTGGCGCAACACGTCGCCGAAAATGGCGAAAAAAGCCAACCCGTTACCGAATTGGACGAAATTTAGCTGCGTGTTTCACAAAATTTGCAATTTTGTTTTGTGAAAATTCACAAAACACGCCGTTTCTTTTCGGCTAAATTGTGGCACTTATACAAAATTGCCTTTTTCGGCGGGTTCTTTGTCGAAAATCCGTTGACGAAACAGGCTTTTGTGGTATAATAGTAGTAACGAGTTTAGAGCGTACATCCACCTCGACTTTTGCTGAAAAAAGGAGATTTCCGCTATGTGCACGAAAGACGTTATGGTTCAAAATCAAGTTGGTCTTCACTCTCGTCCCGCCACCTTCTTCATCCAAAAAGCGAACGAGTTTAAGTCTTCGATTTGGGTGGAGAAAGAGGAACGTCGCGTGAATGCGAAAAGCCTTCTCGGTGTGCTTTCCCTCGGTATCGTGGGTGGCACGTCTATCCGCATTTTGGCGGACGGCGCGGACGAAAACGCCGCGGTGGACAGCTTGGTTCACTTGGTGGAATCCGGCTTTGCCGATTGATGAATTTGTCTTTTGAAAGCACAATCGTCCTTGGGGCGATTGTGCTTTTTAGGTTTTTGACGTTTTGAGTTTTTATTTTCCCGAAAGGAGGCGCACCGATGCGCGACGAAGCCCGTGTGAAAACACTGCGCAAAAAGGCGATGAATTTGCCACTCGAACCCGGCGTGTACCTGATGCGCGACGACAGCGGGAAGATTATTTACGTCGGCAAGGCGAAAGCGCTGAAAAACCGTGTCAGCCAGTATTTCGGCAGTGACACGAACCACACCGAAAAGGTGCGCCGTATGGTGGACCACGTTGCCGATTTCGACGTCGTGGTGGTGGGAAGTGAGTTTGAGGCGCTCGTGCTGGAATGTTCGCTTATCAAGCAGTACGCGCCGAAATACAATATTTTGCTCAAAGACGACAAAGGCTACTGCTATTTGCGGGTGACAAAACCGCCTTTTTCCCGCATTTCCGAATGCAAACAGCAGGAAGCGGACGGCGCGCAGTACTTCGGGCCGTATATGAGCTCGTTCAGCTTGAAACAAGCGGTGGACGAGGCGTGTAAAGTGTTTAAGCTCGCCACCTGCAACCGCCCGCTTGCTTACGGCAAGAAACCGACCGCCTACGAACGCCCTTGCCTCAACTACCATATCGGGCAATGTTGCGCGCCGTGCACCGGCAAAGTGACCGAGCGCGACTATGCCGCGCGGGTGGAAGAGGCGGTGGAGTACGTCTTAAACGGCGCGGACAAAATGCAAAAAACGCTGGAAAAGCGGATGAACGCCGCCGCGGAAGCGGAGGAGTTTGAAAAGGCCGCCGAACTGCGCGACCGCTTGTTTGCCATTCGGCGGTTGTCGGACAAGCAAAAGGTGGTACGCTCGCGCATCCGCGAGCAGGATGTGATTGGGCTTGCGGTCGGCGCGGGCCATGCGTGTGTACAGGTGTTTTCCTTTACAAAGGGTGCGCTGTGCGGCAAGCGGGAATATCTGCTCGATTTGCCGGAGGAGCACGCCGGCTTTCTTGCGGAGTTTTTGCGCCGCTATTACGACGATGCCGAGCGTATCCCGCCGCAGGTGACCTTGTGCGAGCCGACGGAGGATACAGAATTGCTCGAAACGTGGTTGTCCGAAAAAGCGGGACGAGTGGTCAAATTGCACGTTCCCGAACGCGGGGAGCAGGCGGAACTGTGCCGGATGGCGTGCCGCAACGCGGCGGAATATTTGGCGTGGCGCGAGGGTACGCGCGGGCACGATGCCGCCGCGCTCTCCGAATTGCAAGCGCTGTTGGGACTTCCCGCCGTGCCGTCGGTTATCGAATGTTACGACATTTCGCACACCGCCGGGCAGGAGACGGTCGCCTCGATGGTGGTGTTTCAAAACGGACGACCGGACAAAAAATCTTACCGCAAATTCCGCTTACAACAAGCGACGGGCGGTGACGACCCCGCGGCGCTTCGCGAGGTGTTGTCCCGCCGCTTGAACGAATATACCGAGCACGAGGGTGAGCCGGACGGGTTTGGTCGCAAGCCGGACGTCATTTTTTTGGACGGCGGCAAGGCACAGGTCGCTGCTGTGGCGCCGCTTGTGGCGGCGTTCGGATGGGACGTGCCGGTGTTCGGTCTTGTGAAAGACAGTCGCCACCGCACCCGTGCCGTTACGGCGGGGGACGAGGAGTTGGCGCTATCTGCAAAGCGTTCCGCCTTTACATTGCTGTCCACCCTCCAAGAGGAGGTGCACCGCGTCGCCATCGGCTATCACCGCAAGGCGCGCGGCAAGAGCCGTGTGCATACCGCGCTGACCGACATCCCCGGTATCGGCAACTCGCGGGCACAGGCACTTCTGAAAGCCTTTGGCTCGCTTAAAGGGGTCAAAGAGGCAAGCGAGCAAGCGTTGCTCGGCGTCAAGGGGATGACCTTGCCTGCCGCGAAAGCGGTGCGGGCGTACTTTGATGAGCAAAATTCCGATAAAGTGAACGAAACGGAGGGTTGACCGTGGCAAAAGTGAGAGCGGACGCGCTTGTCGCCGCGCAATACGGGGTATCCGAGCGGGAGGCGGCGGCGCTGATGATGGAACGGCGCGTGTTTGCGGGCGAATTGCCGGTGGTCAACGCGGGTACGATGCTGCCGGAAGACACGGTGCTGACCGTGCGTGAAAAGGCGAAAAAATACGCGAGCCGTTCCGGCTACAAGCTGGAAAAAGCGTTGCCCTTTTTCGGGGTGGATGCGGCAGGGCTTGTGGCGTGCGACATCGGCGCATCCAACGGCGGATTTACCGATTGCCTGCTCCAAAACGGTGCCGCGAAGGTGTTTGCGGTGGACGTGGCATACGGGATTTTGGAGTGGCGCTTGCGGCAAGATGCGCGCGTTGTCGTGATGGAGCGGCAAAATGCGCGCTATCTCACGGCAGAACTGCTTGGCGAGCAGGTAGACCTCGTGACGTGCGACGTGTCCTTTATCGGGCTGAAAAAGATTTTCCCCGCGATGCGGGCGGTGCTGAAAGAGGACGGCGTGTGCATTTGCCTTATCAAGCCGCAATTTGAGTTGCCGCCGCGCGACCTCGGCAAAAACGGCGTACCGAAAGACAACGCCCTGCTCCCGCCGCTGTTTTTGCGGATTTTGGCGGATGCGGCAGACAACGGACTGTATCTGCAAGGGCTTACCGTGTCGCCCATTCACGGGCAAAACGGCAACGTGGAATTTTTGACCTATCTCGGTGGCAAACCGCGCTTTTCCGCGGAGGAAATCGAGGCGCTGTGTCATGAAGTGGCGCTGTTGCCGCCCGACAGCGATGAAAGTATTTGAAAAGGTGCGGAAAAGTGCAAAAAACCCCGAAAAAAGGGTTGCATTTTTAGACTAAAAAAGGTATACTATAAGACGGCGGATTTTTCAAATCGGTACAAAATCCGCCGTCTTATTCTGTTCTTTATGGCGCCAACCGCGCCGGTGCAAGGGTTACAAGGGAGGAAACCGTTTTGGAACATTGGTTGAAACGAACGTGGGCGGAAATTGATTTGGATGCACTTTCGGACAACTTTCGCCGTATTCGCGCCGTGGTACATCCCGACTGCAATGTGATGGGCATCGTCAAAGCGGACGGTTACGGTCACGGAGCGGTTGCCTGCGCCAAAATGCTGAAAGAAGAGGGCGCGTCGTGGTTCGGCGTGTCCAACATCGAGGAGGCTATCCAACTGCGCCAGGCGGGTATTGTGGAGCCGATTCTTATCCTTTCGTACACTCCCGTGGAGGAGACGGTGCGCCTTTCCGGCTACTGCCTGACCCAAGCGGTGGTCAACGCGGAATACGGGCGCGACTTAAACGCCCGCGCGGAGCAAGAGGGCGTCACCGTGCGGGTGCACCTCAAAGTGGATACCGGAATGTCCCGCGTGGGGTTTGTGTACCGCGACGCGAACGCGGACGAAACTACCCTTGCCGAAATGGCGGAGGTGGCGCGGTTGCCGCACCTTAACGCGGAGGGGATTTTCACCCATTTTGCCGTGTCGGATGAGCCGGACGGCGAGGCGTTTACCCGCTTGCAGTTCGCCCGCTTTACCGAGGCGATTGACAAGTTGAAAGAGCGCGGCGTCACCTTTGCGCTTCGCCATTGTTGCAACAGCGCGGCGACCTTGCGCTTCCCCGAAATGCATCTCGATATGGTGCGGCCGGGTCTTATCCTTTACGGATTGATGCCGTCGGCATTTATGAAACCGCTGTTGCCGCTTCGTCCCGTGATGTCGATGAAAACCCGCGTGTCGATGGTGAAAACCGTGCCGGCGGGCGAGACAATCAGTTACGGGCGCACCTACGAAACCACCCGTCCAACCACCATTGCTACCGTGCCGGTGGGGTATGCGGACGGCTATTCCCGCCAGTTGTCGAACAAAGCGGTGATGTTGCTCGGCGGTAAGCGGGTGCCGCTTTGCGGGCGCGTGTGTATGGACCAAAGTATGCTCGACGTGACCGACGTGCCGGGCGTGTGCGCCGATACGACGGCGGTGGCGTTCGGACGGGACGGTGACGCGGAAATTCCCGTGGAGGAGTTCGCCGCCTGGTCGGGAACGATTAACTACGAAGCTGTTTGCGAAATCGGTAAGCGGGTGCCGCGTCTGTTCCTTAAAAACGGACGGGTCATCGGTCAACTGAACTACATTGTCTGAGGGAGAACGGAAATGGGATACGAAAAAACGCTCATCAACAAAACCATTGAAGTGGACTATCTTGTGACCGTCCACTATTTTGAATACGGCAAGAACTTTAACTTTGCCGCCGAAAAACACGATTTCTGGGAACTTGTGTACGTGGATAAAGGGGAGGCTACCGTGTTGTCGGGTGACGTGCGGTATGCGCTTCGCCAGGGTGAAATCTTTTTCCACCGCCCGAACTCTATGCACGCCGCGGTCGCAAACGGGATGGTCGCGCCCAATATGGTGGTGCTGTCGTTCGGGTGCCAGTCGCCGGCAATGGAGTGGTTTGCCGACAAGCGGTTGACGGTGGGCGATGCGGAAAAACGCCTGCTCTCGATGATTGTGAAAGAGGCGCAAAGCGCTTTTGCATCGCCGCTCAACGACCCGTATTCAAACGGGCTGGAACGCGCGGAAAACCCCGTTGTCGGAAGCGAACAACTGGTGGGACTTCTGCTGGAAAGTTTGCTCATTCGCCTGCTTCGTCGCGGCGACGGCGCGCAGGAAACGCAAAAGTCGATGTCGTCCCTCAAAGTGCGCACCAACAACCAACTGGTGCACCGCGTGATTGAGTATATGAAATCCAACGTGCCGGAAAATCTCACTTTTGATGATGTGTGCCACTTTTCCGCCCAAAGCGCGACCAACCTCAAAACCACCTTCAAACTGGTGACGGGGTACGGCGTGATGGAGTATTACCGCTTGTTGAAAGTGGAGACCGCCAAGCAGATGATGCGCGAGGGCAACTACAACATCACAGAAATCGCCGATTATCTCGGCTATGCCTCGGTGCACTATTTCTCCCGCCACTTTAAGCAGGTGACGGGGATGACCCCGAGCGAATATACGATGTCCATTCAGGCATTTTGATTTTTTGAAACGAGGAACAGTCGATGGCATTCGTGCATTTACACGTACATAGCGAGTACAGCCTTTTGGACGGCGCCTGCCGTATCAAAGGGCTTTGTTCGCGTGCCAAAGAACTCGGTCAAACCGCCGTTGCCGTTACCGACCACGGCGTGATGTACGGCGCGGTGGAATTTTACAAAGAAGCGCAAAAGCAGGGAATTCAGCCGATTATCGGGTGCGAGGTGTACGTCGCTCCGCGCGGACGGCGCGACAAGGAACACGCGCTTGACCGCGAGTATCACCACTTGGTCTTGCTTTGTGAGAACAACGAGGGGTATCAAAACCTTGTGAAACTGGTCTCTGCCGCGCATTTGGAGGGGTTTTACGTCAAACCCCGCGTTGACCGCGAATTGCTCGAAAAATACCACGGTGGGCTGATTGCGCTGTCCGCGTGTTTGGCGGGAGAAGTGCCGCGTGCGCTGTCCGCCGGAGAATACGAAAAGGCAAAAGAGACCGCGCAATGGTACAAAGACACGTTCGGCGCGGACAATTATTTTCTGGAATTGCAAGACCACGGGCTTGCCGAGCAAAAGCAGGTAAACCCGCAGATTTTGCGGCTTTCCAAAGAGCTCGATATTCCCGTCGTGTGCACGAACGACGCGCACTATCTCACGCGCGAGGATGCGGATACCCAGCGGGTGCTGTTGTGCATCCAAACGGGCCGCACGCTTGATGACCCGCCCGAACTCGCGTTCGAGACGGATGAGTTTTACCTCAAATCCGAAGAGGAGATGCGCGCGCTGTTCCCGAACGTGCCGGAAGCGGCGGATAATACCGAAAAAATCGCCGCGCGGTGCCACGTGACCTTTGAATTCGGCAAGACGAAGTTGCCGCACTATGATGCGCCCGGCGGCGACAGCACCGCCTATTTTGAACGCTTGTGTGAGGAGGGGCTTGCCCGCCGCTTTGCACATCCCACCGACGAGGCGAAAGCCCGCTTGCGCTATGAAATGGACGTGGTGGAGCAGATGGGGTACGTGGACTACTACCTCATCGTGTTCGATTACGTGAACTACGCGAAAACGCATGGAATTCCCGTGGGGCCCGGGCGCGGCTCGGGTGCGGGAAGCCTTTGCGCTTACTGCATCGGCATTACCGATATTGACCCGCTGAAATACGACTTGCTGTTTGAGCGGTTTCTCAATCCCGAACGGGTGAGTATGCCCGACTTTGACGTGGATTTTTCCGACCGTCAGCGCCAGCAGGTGGTCGATTATGTGATTGAAAAGTACGGCGCCGACCACGTCGCGCAGATTGTCACGTTCGGAACGATGAAAGCGCGCGCCGCTATCCGCGACGTCGCGCGGGTGATGGGGTTGCCGTATGTCGTGTCGGATAAGGTCGCCAAAATGGTGCCGTTTGACCTCAAAATGACCCTCGACAAGGCGATGGAGATTTCGGTTGACCTGAAAGAACTGACCGAAGAAGACCCGCAGGTTAAAAAACTGATTGACACCGCTCGCCGTGTGGAGGGGATGCCGCGCCACGCCTCGACCCACGCCGCCGGTGTGGTGATTACCGCCGACCCGGTGGATGATTACGTGCCGCTTTGCTTAAACGGCGATGCGGCGGCAACGCAGTATACGATGACCACGCTCGACGAACTGGGGCTTCTCAAAATGGACTTTCTCGGACTTTCCAACTTGTCCATTATCGACGATGCGGAAAAACTGATTCGCCGCCACACGCCCGATTTCGACATCACGAACGTGTCGCTCGAAGAACCGCGGGTGTACGCCATGCTCCAAAAAGGGCAGACGGAGGGCGTGTTCCAGTTGGAGTCGGGCGGAATGAAACGGCTGATGACCCAGATGAAACCCGCGCAGTTTGAGGACATTATCGCGGCGATTTCACTGTATCGTCCCGGCCCGATGGATTCCATTCCGCAATACATCCAAAACCGCAACGAGCCGGAAAAAACCGCCTATTTGCACGAATCGCTCCGTCCGATTTTGGGCGTGACCAACGGGGTGGCGATTTATCAGGAACAGGTGATGCAGATTTTCCGCGACCTCGCCGGTTACTCGCTCGGGCGCGCCGATATCGTGCGCCGCGCGATGAGTAAGAAGAAACACGACGTGATGGAACGCGAGCGGGAAGTGTTTATAAACGGTACGACCGACGGCGACGTGACGGTGGACGGGTGTGTCAAACGCGGCGTGCCCGCCAAAGTGGCGGATACGCTGTTTGACCAGTTGACCGCGTTCGCGTCCTATGCCTTTAACAAATCGCACGCCGCCGCCTATGCCGTGGTGGCGTATCGCACCGCCTATCTCAAATGTCTCTATCCGCGGGAGTATATGGCGGCGCTCCTCTCCGGCGCGCTGTTCGAGGGCAAAGTGGCCCGCTACCGCGACGAGTGCGCGCGGCTCGCCATTCGCACCTTGCCGCCCTCGGTCAACCGCAGTAACGCCGACTTTACGGTAGAGGGGAACGACATTCGTTTCGGCTTGCTTGCCGTCAAGAATATGGGACGTGCCGCCGCCGAACGCATTGCGTTTGAACGGGAGCAAAACGGGGAGTTTTCCTCGTTTATGGACTTTTGCCGCCGGATGAACGGGTATACCGAAATGAACCGCCGCGCGGTGGAAACGCTGATTAAATGCGGTGCGCTGGACGGATTGTCCGCCAACCGCCGCCAGATGCTCGAAAACTTCGACCGCGTGTGGGACGAGTTGGACAGCAACCGCCGCCGCGATATTGAGGGGCAAATCGGCTTTTTTGATGAGGAGAGTTTCGGCGGGTCGTCCGAACCGGAACTGCCCGCGTGCGAGGAATACCCGCTGTCCGACTTGCTTGCGATGGAAAAAGAGGCAACGGGGATGTACCTTTCGGGTCACCCGCTGTCGCCGTATCATGCGTTGTATGAGGACGGGCGATTGTCCCACCTTGACGAGATTTTCGCCGAGGCGGAGGAGCGCGGCCACGATGCCGTGGACGGCAAAAACGTGGTGGTGCTCGGCATTGTGACCGCCTTGCGCGAGCGGATGACCCGCCAAAACGCGCAAATGGCGGCGGGCACAGTGGAGGATACCCGCGCCGCATCCGAAGCGGTCTTTTTCCCGAAGATGTACGCGCAGTACAAAGCGCTTGTAAAAAGCGGGCAACCGCTGCTTCTGTGTTGCCGTGTGTCCGCGCGGGAGGATGAGGAAGTCAAATTGACGGTAGACCGCGTGTTGCAAGCGCCGCCGGTAGGGGAGCCGCTTCCCGCGGAACTGCACCTTTTCAAACGGGATGACCGCCGACCGGCGCGCCAACCCGCGCCCGAAAAGCACCCGTCTGCGCCCACGCAAGCGGCACCGGCGACACCCTCCGCGCAATCTGCGCCGTCGGCGCGGCACGGCGTGTACTTGCGCTTGCCGTCGCGCGACTGCCCGGAATGGGAAAAAATCCAGCCGATTTTGCGGTATTTCTCGGGAAATGAACCGCTGTATTTGCGCCTGACCGACACGGGCAAACTGGTGAAAGCGCCGCCCGAACGGTTTGTAGAGCCGCACGAGGAATTGCTGAAAGAACTGCGCCGCCTGCTCGGTGACGACAATGTGGCGAAGTTGGATTAGCGTCGAAATTCGTCGAAATGTGTTTTTTGTGAGGAAAACGTAAATTTTCCTTGTGGAACGGAAAAAAGTCTGCTATACTTATTTTTTAGTGTGACTTTGCATAAATTTTTAAGTGGTTGAGGAGGATATGAAATGTCCGTTAAAAAAATTGCTGTCTTAACAAGCGGCGGTGACGCGCCGGGAATGAACGCCGCGGTACGTGCCGTGGTGCGTACTGCGCTCGCGCGCGGGATTCAGGTGATGGGCGTGTATCGCGGCTATCACGGTCTTATCCGCGACGAGGTGGAGGATATGGATTTGCGCTCGGTGGCAGATATTATCCACCGCGGCGGTACGATGCTGTATACCGCGCGTAGCGAGTCGTTCCGCCACGAAGAGGGCGTGAAAAAAGGTGTCGAAATTTGTCAGAAACACGAGATTGAAGGTCTTGTGTGTATCGGCGGCGACGGTACCTTCCGCGGCGCGCAAGACCTTTGCCGTCACGGCATTCCGTGTATCGGCATTCCCGCGACCATCGACAACGATATTTCCTGCTGTCAGCACACCATCGGTTTTGATACCGCGCTGAACACCTGCGTGGAGATGATTGATAAACTGCGCGATACCGCGCAATCGCACGACCGTGTCAGCCTTGTCGAAGTGATGGGTCGCCGTTCGGGTGAACTGGCGCTCGGTGTCGGTCTTGCCGTCGGTGCAACCGCGATTTTAGTACCGGAGATGCAGTACGACTTGACCGCGATTATCGACCGTATCAAGACGATTTCCGCCAACGGCAAAAAGCATTTTATCATCGTGGTTGCCGAGGGTGTCGGCGGCACGGTGGAAATGGCAAAACGGATTGAAGAAGCCACCGGCGCGGAAGCGCGCGCGACCATTCTCGGCCACGTGCAACGCGGCGGTTCGCCCACGGCGTTTGACCGCAAAATGGCGAGCGAAATGGGCCACCACGCGGTGGAACTGCTTATCGCCGGCAAGAGCAACCGCGTCGTTGCGAGCCAGGACGATATGATTCGCGACTACGACATCGAGCAAGCGCTGTCGATGCGCAAGCCGTTCCCGAGTGATCAGTACGAAATCGCGCAAGAACTCTCGATTTAATCGGCGAGTATTTTTCCGCCATTTCGCGACGACCTCCTCTTGACGGGCACATAGCCCGTCGGCGAGGTGTTCGCCGCGCCTGACGAAAAAATCTTTCGCCGATGCGGGAAACAGTTTCCGCCATTTCACGACGACCTCGCAAAAAATCTCACTTGCAAAAATCCTACTTAATGAGCGATACCATTTACCACAAAACGAAAGGCGGTGAGCCGATGGAACAACCGAACAAACAACCGACCGAACAACCGATTGCGGCGAGCATTTCTTTTGACCGCAAACGCACCCGTCCTTCGGTGATGAAGAAACTGCGTGCCGATTGGGCGGAGTTTGTGGCGTGGCTGAAAGAGCCGTTTTGGTGGAAAGTTTGCCTGATTGCGGCGATTTTGTTTTCCGTCGGGTTCTGCTTGCCGGCTATTCGCAACTGCGGTATCGTGGCGAACTACAATGGCGAGAGTTGGTATCTGTTCAGCCAGCCGGACTACGTGCAGGCGACCGATGCGGTGATGAAAGGGCGGGTGTCGCTCGATATTGAGCCATCGCCCGAACTGCTCGCGCTTGAAAATCCCTATGACCCGGAAGCGCGTGAGAACGTTCTCTATCTGTGGGATCACGCCTTTTACAAAGGGCAATATTATATGTACTTCGGGCCGGCACCGGTGTTTACGGTGTATTTGCCGTTTTACGCGGTGTCGGGCGATATGCCGAACAACGTGACCGCGTGCGTCATTTTGGCGCTGTATTGTTGTTTGACCGTGCCGCTTGCGCTGTTTGAATGGGTGCGACGGTTTGCACCGAAAAGTTCGCCGTTTTTGGTCGGATTTGCTTCTTTTGTGCTCGTTGCGGTGAGCGGCGTGTACCTGCATATCAGCTACTCGAAGCAGTACCAAATCCCGTACCTTTCCGCGACGGCGATGGGATTTTTGTTCTGCTATCTTGCGCTACGGGCGTTGCGGTGCAAAAAGCCGTGGTCTCGCGCCGTGGTGCTGGCGCTTGCCGGCGTGTCTTTTGTGGCGACGGTGGCATCCCGTCCGACGATGGCGCTCATCTTTTTGGCGCCGCTTCCCATCGTGTTTTTCGATATTTTCAAGCCGTTTAAGTGGAAAAAAGTGGGTGCCGACTTGTGTGCGCTCGGTATTCCGGTGCTTATCGGTGCGGCTTTGATGATGTGGTACAACGTCGCGCGTTTCGGCAACCCGTTTGACTTCGGGCAGAAGTATCAACTGACGGTGTTTGACGTGTCGATGTATTCGCTTTCGGGCGGGCTATTCGTTCATTCGATGATTCACTACCTTTTCCAAATGCCCACGTTCGACGGCAAGCCGCCGTTCCCGTGCCGCAGTTTGGTGCAGCTTGATTACGGCCGCTATATGTACGTTGACCGCACGGTGGGCGCGTTTGCTTTCCCGACGACACTCGGCACGCTGTTTGCTCCCGCGGTGCTCTCCTTCAAAAAAGACCTCGGTAAAACGCTTTCGTATCTGTTTATCCCGGTGTGTGCCGTGGCGATTTCGTTTGTGGATTTTTGTCTCGCGGGTGTGAATTTGCGCTACGTGTTCGACATTGTGCCGATGCTCACGTTCCTCGGACTGCTTGTGTGGATGGAATGTTGTAAAAAAGCGACCGGCAAAACGAAAACGGTGCTTGTCTGTGTCGGTCTTGTGCTGTGTCTTGCCGCGCTGTATGTCAGTTACGGACTGGTGATGACCCACGGCGGCGCCGGCTCGCAAGAACCGGAATGTTTGTTCCACAAGTTGTAAAAGAGCATCACCGTAGGGGACGGCGCCCTCGACGTCCCTTTGTGGTATGTTTGTACCAATCTATGGCTATGCATATATAAAAACGAAAAAGCGCGGACGGTGTCCGCGCTTTTTGCTTTTCATTTATTGGTTGCTTTATTTGTCGTTTTGGTGCGGCCAAAGGGGACTGCCGCCGGCGATTTCGTCCAATCCCACGCGAGGCGAAAATCCCGTTCCCGGATAGCGACGGTCATCACCGGGGATACCGAAAAATCCGGTGGTGGCGTTTTGTCCTTGCCGTCCGCCGAAAATCACGTCCGGCGCGTCCGACGGTTCCCGTTGCCACGGACGCGGTTTTTTCTTGCGTTCGTTCATACGTTTTCCCTCCTTTTGGAGTTAGTATGTGCGAAAAAACAAAGTCAAACCGTGGAAAAATCCGTTTTTTTACCAATTTTTCTTGATTATCCGAAAAAGACGTGTTATACTATATCTTGTATATTTATAGGCATTTCGGGCATTCTACTCCCAAGAACTTTTTTGGGAGGTAAAAGAATGGACGAACGTGAACAACCGCGTGACACGGAAGCCACGTCGCCGGACGGCGCGGTGACTACCGAAAACGGCGGGCATCGGGTGTATACGTTGACCATTATCGGGCAAATCGAGGGGCATTATACCTTGACGTCCGAAAACAAAACCACGCAGTATGAGCACGTCATTCCGCAACTGGTTGCGGCGGAGGAGAGTCCCGACGTGGACGGACTTCTCGTTTTGCTCAACACGGTCGGCGGCGATATTGAAGCGGGACTGGCGCTCGCGGAACTGATTGCCGGGATGAACAAACCCACCGTGTCGCTCGTGCTTGGCGGCGGTCATTCTATCGGCGTGCCGCTCGCGGTGGCGGCAAAACGGTCGTTTATTGTGCCCTCCGCCACGATGACGGTGCATCCCGTCCGCACCACGGGTTTGGTGCTCGGTGTGCCGCAATCGTTCGACTATTTTCGCAAGATGCAAGCGCGCATTACGCGGTTTGTCACCGCCCATTCCCGCATTTCGGAACAAGATTTTATAAACCTTTCCCAAAACAACGACGAACTCACCACCGATATGGGTTCCATTCTCGAAGGGGAAGAGGCGGTTTCTGTCGGGCTTATCGACGAGGTGGGCTCGCTTTCGGCGGCGCTTTCCGCGCTGTATCGGATGATGGACGATTACAAAAAAGGAGAGTAGTTATGGCTCAAAAAAAATCCTCCAAAAAGGCACCTGCCAAACAGCAGGAGAAAAACGCCGGACGGCAAATTGCGGCGGTGCTCCTCTTTGCCGGAGCGCTGTTCCTTTTCTTCCTCTCGGTGATTGAGGGGGAAGCGGTGTGGTTTGCTTTACATAACGTCCTGCGCGGACTGTTCGGTATCAGCGTGTTTTTTCTGCCGGTTGTGATGGCGGGCGTTGCCATTTTGCTGTCGCTTGATAAGGCCATCGGCGGGGTTAAGCTGAAAATCATCGAGGGCTCGCTCTTTATGGTGATGGTCAGCGCCGCCCTTCAAGTTTTCTTCCAAACGACCGAGGGATACGGCTTCTTTGAGTCGATTGGTGATGCGTTTGAAGAAGGCAAAATCCTTTACGGCGGCGGTGCTGTCGGCGCGCTGTTCGGCTACTGGCCGGAGCGGTGGTTCGGCGATACCTGCGCGAAAATCGTGATTTTACTGCTCGTGTTCGTTTTCTTTATGCTTGTGACGGGCACGACCCTTATCGGCTTATTCCGCACAATGGGAAAACCCGTGCAAAAAACGCGTGACACCTTAAAAACCGCCATCAACGATTACGGCGAACGGCAAGCGGCACAACAGACGGACGACGATTTGGAGCCGGTGCCCGTTTTGTTGAAAACCGGTCGGCGCGGCAAAGGGGAAACGCAACCGTCGCGCTCGCGGATTGACATTGATATGGGTGAGGGGTATCGCACGTTGGAGGGTGATTTCCAAAAAGCGAACGATGACGTGGATCGCCGTTTGGCGGAGCTTGACCCCGAAGCGGCGGAAAAATTGAAAGCGGAGCAGACGGCGAAAAAACCGCGTCGGCCGCGCAAAACCGCCGAAAAAGCCGCGTCGAATATTGACGTTCCGCTGGATGATGAAGCGGGAAGCGGCGCGGAAGAATCGGCAAGTACATCCGCTTATCGCTATCCGCCGCTGTCGTTGTTGGATGCGCCGAAAGGCAACAAAAACGCCTCGTCGGTGCAGGAACTGAACCAAAACGCCGAACGGCTGATGCAGACGTTGCAAGATTTCGGCGTGGGCGCGACCATTTCGGATATTGTGCGCGGCCCGTCGGTTACGCGGTATGAATTGGAGCCGAGCGCCGGAGTGAAAATCAGCAAATTTACCGGGCTTGAAAAAGATATTGCTTTGCGCCTTGCGGCATCGCACGTGCGTATTGAAGCGCCTATCCCGAACAAAGCGGCGGTGGGTATTGAAGTGCCGAACAAAACGCGTGCCACGGTGTGCCTGCGCGAACTGATTGACTCGCCGGAATTTGCGTCGGCGAAAAGCAAATTGACGGTGGCGCTCGGCAAGGATATTTCCGGCAAAATCGTGCTTGCCGACCTCGCCAAAATGCCGCACCTTTTGGTGGCGGGAACGACCGGTTCGGGTAAATCGGTGTGCACCAACTCGATGATTTTGAGTGTGCTGTTCCGCGCATCGCCCGAGGACGTGCGCATTATGCTGATTGACCCGAAACGGGTGGAATTTTCGGCGTATAACGGCATTCCGCACCTGCTTATTCCCGTCGTGACCGACCCGCGCAAAGCGGCGGGTGCGCTCGGGTGGGCGGTGACCGAAATGCTCCGTCGGTACCAGGTGTTTGCCGCCCACAACGTCCGCGACCTCGGCGACTACAACGACCTTGCCGAAAAGAGCGAAGACCTTGAAAAAATGCCGCAAATCCTCATTGTCATTGATGAACTTGCCGACCTGATGATGGCGGCTTCCAAAGAGGTGGAAGATTCCATCGTCCGGTTGGCGCAAATGGCGCGGGCCGCCGGTATGCATATGGTTATCGCGACCCAGCGCCCGTCGGCGGATGTGTTGCCCGGTCTTGTGCGTTCCAATATCCCGAGCCGTATCGGGCTTACGGTCAGCAAGGCGACCGAGTCGCGCATTATGCTGGACGACGGCGGCGCTGAACAACTGCTCGGCAACGGCGATATGCTGTTCCGTCCCGTGGGGATGAACACGCCGCTTCGTATTCAGGGCGGTTTTGTCAGCAACGAGGAGCGTAAGCGGGTCATCGACTTCCTGATGCCGGAGGAGGAGACGGAGTACGACCACGGCATTATCGACGAAATCGAGAAAAACGCCGCGGCAGCAGGCAAATCGTCCGCGGCGGTGGCCGACGGTGACGGCGGCGATGAAGAGGCGGACGAAATGCTCCCGAAAGCCATTGAGGTGGTGCTCGAAGCGGGCGAGGCCTCGACGTCGATGTTGCAGCGCCGCCTGCGCCTCGGCTATTCCCGCGCAGGACGGCTGATTGACGAGATGGAACGGCGGGGAATTGTCGGCCCGCATGAGGGCAGTAAACCCCGCCAAGTGCTTATTTCCCGCCAGCAATGGTTGGAAATGGATATGATGAGTGACGAGTGAGAAGTGAGGAGTGAAGAGGATGAAACGACCGATTTCTTTGTTGTTGGTTTTGTGCTTTTGCGGTGCGCTGTTGCTTCTTTGCGGATGTGACGTGACGTTGCAAGAGGTGTCCGAGCCGGAACCCACCCGTACCGCGCTTGTGCTTTTGGATGTGGACATTTCCACTTTGCTTACCAAAGAGGAGATGGAGGAGGCACTTGAAGTGAACTTGCGCGAACCGCAGGTCAGCAACGAGGGTCGCACGCTGTTTGCTATTTCCGAGGGCGGGAAAGTTTCTGTTTCCATTAGTGCCGAGCGGAGCACGCTGGATGGATTCCACAACGCCTTGCCGAAAGTAGAGGGCGAAGATTTGCAAGAAGCACCGAACCTGGGGAAAGAGGCGTGGTGGCTGTCTTCGGGCAGTACGCTTTTCCTCTATTCCGGTGCGTATATGGTTTCGGTAAACGTGTCCGACCGCACGGTGGACGAGGAAACGGTGCTCCTTTCCGCGCGGCAGATTGCCATGCTGTTGTGTGACCGCTTGCCGACCGAATAAACGGTCGAACTTGGTTGAGCGCTTAACGAGAGGGTGTTGAAAAACGCCCTCTCTTTTTCTTTATTTCTAAAAACTTGCTTTTTCGGTTGATGTGTGTTATACTTACGGTGTCTGTGAATTTTAACGAAAGGAGTGAGCAAAATGGCGCGTAAAGAAAAGCCGGTTGTACCCGTTGAATCGGGTGGCGCGGAAGCTGTTTTGCCCGCTTCTTCTCGTTTTGTTTCGCCGTTTCTTGCGGGTTGGTTAGCGCTTGTGGATGCGTTGTATCCGTTGTGTTATCGTATGGGTATTCGCACGATGCGGGTGTTTCACCGAATCGGGCGCGTGTTGCGGCGTTGGTGGTTGCCGATGCAATCCGTGTTCAAAAAAGTGCGTGACGTCTTACTGCTTCCGTTTCGTGAGATGAAAAACGACCGAACCCAAGCGGCAGGCATTTTCCGACAAAGCATTGCATGGGTGGGTCGCGGTTGGCGCTATAACCCGTTCCGCGGCATTTTCCGTGCGTTGGCGTTCCCGTTTGTAGGGGTGTATCGTTCCCGTCGTTATTTTGCGCGTGTGCTGACTGCTATGCTCCCGGTTTTTGCGGCGGTGGCGCTTGCGCTTGTGCTTCGCTATTGGTATTCTTCCACCTTTGCGCTTCGGCTGACCTATATGGGCCACTACGTGGGCGACGTGGCGGATGAAGAGGTGTTTGACCGCGCCGCCGCGCTTGCGGAAGGGCGCGTGGCGGGAGTGGATTCCACCTTTACGGTCGATCGGTCGCCCGAATTGGAATTGACCTTCTCTCCGAAAGAGGAATTGCTCAGCGAAACCGAATTGTGCGACTTGATTCTCAGTTCCTACGGCGATAAAGTGGAAAAACTGTGCGGCGTGTACGTGAACGGGCAGTTTGAAGGCGCGGTGGATTCCGAAAAGAAACTGACCGTGTTGCTCCACTCCATTATGGCGAACTGCGCCGATGCGTATTCGTCGCTTGTGCTGTCCAACGTGGATTTGAAATTCGCGCAGGATGTGCAAACGGTGATGGGACTGTATCCCACCTCGACCAAAATGTCGCTGACCGAGATGAAACGCCTTTTAACCGACCGCGCGGCAAGCCAAAAATGGGTAACAGCCAAAGCGGGGGACACCGCCGCCTCGGTGGCGGAGAAAAACGGGATTTCCCGCAAACAGTTATTGTCGCTTAACACGGATATTTCGCCCGATGCCATAACGGAGGGGACGCCGCTGTTGGTGCGGGAAGCGGGCGCGTATCTCAACGTGGAAATGACCTGCACCGAAGTGGAAAACTTCCCGATTGCGTTTACAACCGAGACGGTGCAAGATTCGTCCCGCTATATCGGTGACAATTACGTGAAAATCAAGGGTGTGCCCGGTGCTCGTCGGATTACCTATGCCGTCACCTATATCGACGGCAAGGAGGTCTCCCGTACAAAGGTGTCCGAAAAGGTGACCAAACACCCGGTTACGCAAGTGAACGCGGTAGGTGCGTTGAGTGTCAACGGCGGAAGCAGTGCGGCGGGCGACGGGATTGCTCGCGGTATGATTTGGCCGCTCCCGAGCAGTTACAGCGTGGGCGAGACCTACGGGCCGCAAGACGGTCGTTTCCACAACGGTATTGACATTTACGGCGACTATGGAGCACCCATTATGGCGGCAGACGGCGGCACGGTGGTGGAGGCTACCGCTTCCGGCTACAACGGCGGTTGGGGTTTGTCGGTGCTCATAGACCACGGCAACGGCTACCAAACCCGCTATGCCCACTGTTCGTCGGTGCTTGTGACTGTCGGCGAACGCGTATCGCGCGGACAAGTGGTCGGACGTGTCGGTTCGACCGGATACAGTACGTGTAACCACCTGCACTTTGAGGTGTACTACAACGGCGGTCGTATTGACCCGTATCCGCTGGTAGCGGGTCATAGATAAGTTGGTTTTCATTTTGCAGAAAATTTTTCGGAGGTAAAAAAGAAATGAAAAAATTGGCAACGCTCCTGGCAGTCCTTTTGCTCCTGTCCACCTTGTTCGGCGTGGCAACGGTTTCCTCGTCGGCGGACGGCGAAGTGACCGGTGGCTACGGTTACTACTACAACGCGGACGAAAATCCCATTATGGATTTCGTGGACCCCGCCGACAAGGCGCAAGTGGGCGTTTGGTGGTGGTACAGCGAAAAACACGACGATGCGCTGTACGATACCAACAAACGGGATATGTACTTGAACTTTATGGAGGAAAACAGCATCAACGAGATTTATTTCTACGGCTATTACCTGCTGCAAAGTTCCTCCGCCCGCGCGAAACTCCACACCTTTGTGCAAGAGGCAAACCGCCGCGGGATTGTGATTTCGTTTATTTACGACGACAACGACACCATTATGGGGTCTTCCCGTGCGCTCGACTACGTGTGTGACGAGTATCTGCGGTATGTGGGAGAATACCCGGACGATAAACTGAACGGCATCCACTTTGACGTGGAGCACGAGAAACCCGAAGATTTTGCCAATAAGTTGGTATCCCAGTTCCAAAACGCCCGCGACCGCGGCGTGCCCATTTCGATGGACGTCAACTGCGCGATGGATATCAACACCCGAGTGTCTGCCGGCGGCGTGACGGGCAACATCTACGAGGTCATTGCCGGCAACGTGGATACCCTGACGCTGATGTCGTACAAAGACACCTACGAAAAAATCTGGAAACTCGGTGCCAATGCGTTTGCGGCGGCGAAGAAATACGGTTGCCGCGTGGTGTTCGCCGTGGAAACGGGTGATTACAGCTCCGGTGCCGCGCCGCACTACGAGACCTTTAACGACCCCGCCGACGAGTTCGCGCAGGAGACAAAAGAGTATCTGTACGGCGAACTCGTCAAACTGTACGAATCGTTACAAGCCGACCACCCGACGGGCGGGTTCGGCGTTGCCGTCCACCAGCACGAGGACTGGTACAACCTGCAAAAATCGCCGACACCCATTACCACCGACGGAACGGGAAAAACCGAAAAACCGACGGTGAGCCACGCTTCCATTTCCACCGAATCGACCGCGACCACCAAAAAGACACAGCGCACGCCGCTGGAAGAGACGGTGTTGTGGTCGGGCGACGTAAACCAAACGGTGACCATCGGTCGTCCGGATGCGTATACCGGCCGCCTTTCCGGCGCCGTGGCGGAGGAAATCAACGCCGCCATTCGTGACGATTTGGCGAAAAAAGGCACCATTACCGGCGACGAGTATTACGAGATTATCACCACCGGCTCTTCCGCTGGTAACAGCGGATACGCGACCACCGGATTTGTGGTGAACGGTGACGGCCAGCTGTGGACAGAGGGCAAAGTGGCGGGTACGTCGCTGATTCAAGACACCCGCGGCACCTACGCGCAACGGCTGTACGGCACGACGACCGATAAACCCGGCAACTTGCTTGCGCCGCAGATGAACGAGACGACCGAACTGGTGTATTTCAGCGATGCTTCCGGCTATACCGACACCTGTACCGTGGACAGCCTTGTGGTGAAAGTGTACCGCCACGCGCCGTATACCGGCACCGAGACGGAATCGGCCGAGTCGAGCGCCACCGAGTCGAGCGCCACCGAGTCGGGCGCGACCGAATCGAGCGCCACCGAATCGAGCGCCACCGAATCGAGCGCGACCGAATCGAGCGCCACCGAGTCGAGTGCGACCGAATCGAGTGCGACCGAGTCGAGCGCCACCGCAACGGAGACGGCAACCGTAACCGCGACGGGTGCGACGACAACGGCGACCGCGGCAGAGAGTTTGCTCGGCGACGCGAACGACGACGGGTTTGTAAATATGAAAGACGTACTGCTGATGCGTAAAGCGCTGTCGGGGATGAGTGTTTCGCTCAACGCCGTGAACGCGGACGTCAACGTGGATAACGCGGTCAATATGAAAGACGTACTGGCCATACGTAAGTTCCTTGCAGGGCTGATTTTGAGTTTTTAAGAGATACCCATACCGAGCGGTTTTGGCCGGGAGTTCATAAGGAATGTATTCCTTAAAAACACGAGATTTTGGCGCAGAACATTGTCAAACCGCCCCGCTATACGTCAGTATAGTCGGGGCGGTTTTTCGCGTTCTCCATCCAAAATCTGTGTTTTAAGGCGCTTCGCGGTTTCGTAGCCAATAAAAATTTTCGTTCTGGGAAGTTGAAAAAGTCCGTTATGCTGACGCATTACGGGCTTTTGAAACAATGCAGACGGGAATTTTTAGGCGAGAAACAACACATTCCTTACGAACTCCCGGCCTTTCCGTCTTTTTTTGTTTGCAGGCGGCAGACAACCAAACAAAATTCTTTACAAATATTTTCGAGCGTGCTATACTGTGCTTGCGACGCAACTTAATATCCGTTCATCAGGGAAAGTGTTTTTGCTTTTGGTAAAAACGCCTTCTCTATTTAGCTTTCCCTTGTGAACGGCTAAGTTGTGTCGCAGCAATCGGAGTTGTGCGTTTTTCGGTGCGTGGCTTCGGCTGCCCACTTTTTTATTTTGGAGGAAAATGAGGATGGAGAACAAAAAGAAAACGACGGGCTACCCGTCCATCGACAAACCGTGGCTGAAATATTACACCGAGGAGGCGATTAATGCGCCGCTTCCGGAGTGTACGATATACGAATACTTATGGGAGAATAACAAAGACCACTTGGACGATGTGGCACTTATTTATTTCGGCAAGAAAATCACTTACGGGGAACTGTTTGAGAATATTGACAAAATCACCGCGGCTCTTATAGCAGCGGGGATAAAAGAGGGTGACACAATAACAATTTGTACCCTTGCTACACCTGAAACTATATATTGCATTTACGCCGCAGGAAAACTCGGAGTACTGTGCAATATAGTTGAACCCAGAGTAAATGCCGAAAACATCGTTATGCGAATAAACAACACCAATTCAAAACTTCTGATTATTCTTGATGTTTTTTATAACAAAATTAAAGCCCACAAGATCAATGCAAACATAACCGTTATTACTTCGTTAATATCGTCCATGGGTATGATTACAAAATTCGGATTTTTGTTGACAAAAGAAAGGAAAATACCCCAAATTACCTATTCGGATACAATAATTTCTTGGAACACATTTATACAAGTACCAAAAGCAAACGAAAAAGCGACATACAAGAAGAATTTGCCGTTGGCTATTATCCATACAAGTGGGACGACTGGGGTTCCAAAAGGAGCCGTGTTATCCCATTATTCAATAAATGCCGTTGCTGCTCAATATCGCTTTTCTTTTCCTTATTGTCGAGAGGATCGTTTTCTTGATATTATGCCACCGTTTATCGCATACGGATTGGTTTGTGGAATTCATATGCCTCTAACATTGGGACTTACTGTAATTATAATTCCTGCTTTTGTGCCAAAAGAATTCCCGAATTATATTATGAAGTATAAACCGAATTTCTTTTTAGGTGTTCCGTCTCATTTTGAGTATCTATTAAACAGCAAAAAAATAAAAAAAGCAGACTTATCTTTTATCAAGGTCGCCGGTATGGGCGGAGACGCGTTAAACAGCAAATTTGAAAAGGAAATCACCGATTTCTTAAAAAGTCATAACACAAGCCCTATTGTATATAAAGGCTACGGATTAACCGAAATGTCAGCAGCAGCTGCTGCTGTTTTGACATCAATGAAAGGTGATGAATATGGTGCTCTCGGTGTACCATTTCAGCATAATATTATTTCTGTGTTTGAACCCGGCACTGATAAGGAACTGAAAATCGGTGAACAAGGGGAAATATGCGTGACTGGACCGGGAATGATGCTTGGGTACTACAATAATGAAGAAGAAACAGAAAAAATATTGAAATACCATTCCGACGGATTGCGCTGGGCGCATACTCAGGATTTAGGTTACGTTGATTCCAATGGTTTGATATATTTTATTGACAGAATCAAGCGAATGGTTGTAAAGCCTGACGGTCATAATGTTTTCCCGTCTGCTGTGGAAGCCGTGATTTGCAGTCATCCGGCGGTGGATTCCTGCTCGGTTGTCGGTAAAAAAGCCGTTGGTACAAACGGCAAATATCCGTTTGCATTTGTTGTTTTGAAACCCGAATTTAAGGGACAGGAAAAAGAAATTCAAAAGGAACTTGTGAAACTTGGACTTCAAAAAATGCCCGAAAGAGAACAAGCCGAATTTTACCGCTTTATTGATAAATTGCCATTAACACCAATCGGCAAAGTCGATTATCGTGCACTGGAACAGCAAGCGGAAAAACTAAATTCTTAAAACAATACCGCACAAACGAAAAATCGGCGATAAAACGTTAAATACGCACTCAAAGGTTGTCATCCCGAGGTCGGTAGAACCGACAATCAAAATCGCATATCCACAGCGAAGTTTTAACATTTATAGCACGGAACATTAGTTATGCGTGTGCCGCTTGGCGTCGAGGGATC
>JAZRYM010000053.1:0-46518 GCA_045600765.1 Acutalibacteraceae bacterium
AATGACAAGGTGTTTGTTTTCGTGGTTTCTACCAAGAAATTCGCGTTGTTTTTGACGTTTTCGACAAAAAGAGAACAAATGTTCGATTTTTTCGCAAAACCTCTTGATTTCCCGAAAAAGTTTGGTATAATGAAAGAGAACTTCGGAAAGTGAGGTAGGGATATGGCAACGAAAAAAGCGGCGGAAAAACCCGTCGGAGCGGAGAAAAACGAGAACAAACAGAAAGCGCTGGAAATGGCGCTGGCACAGATAGAAAAGAACTACGGCAAGGGCGCGGTTATGCGCCTTGGTCAAAATTTGAATATGCAGATTGATGCGATTCCCACCGGCTCGGTGGCGCTTGACCGTGCGCTCGGTATCGGCGGGCTCCCGCGCGGCAGAATTGTGGAGATTTACGGGCCGGAGGCTTCGGGTAAAACGACACTCGCGCTTCACGCGGTGGCGGAAGCGCAAAAAATGGGCGGCGAAGCCGCGTATGTGGACGTGGAGCACGCGCTTGACCCGGTGTATGCGAAAGCGCTCGGCGTGAATGTGGACGAACTGCTGGTGTCGCAGCCGGATACGGCGGAGCAAGCGCTTGAAATCGCCGAAGCGCTTATCCGTTCGGGTGCGGTGGATATTCTCGTTATCGACTCGGTGGCGGCGCTCGTTCCGCGCGCGGAAATCGAGGGCGAAATGGGCGACAATCAGGTGGGCTTGCAAGCGCGCCTGATGTCCAAAGCGATGCGTAAACTCGCGGGCGTGGTGTCCAAATCCAACTGCCTGGCGATTTTTATCAACCAACTGCGTATGAAAATCGGCGTGGTGTACGGCAACCCGGAAGTTACCGCGGGCGGCAACGCGCTGAAATATTACGCCTCGGTGCGCCTTGACGTGCGCCGTACCGAAACGCTGAAAGCGGGCGGCTCGCCGATTGGGTCGCATACCCGCGTGCGTGTGGTCAAAAACAAAGTGGCGCCGCCTTTCAAAGAGGCGGAGTTTGACATTATGTACGGCGAGGGCATTTCGCATTTGAGTGAGGTGCTGGATCTTGCGGTGGAAGCGGATATTATCCAAAAATCCGGCGCGTGGTTCTCTTATAAAGAGGAGCGCATCGGGCAGGGCCGCGACAACGCGAAAGACTTTTTGAAAAACAATCCCGCGGTGTTGGAAGAGGTGGAAACCGCCGTGCGGGCGTGGATGCTGAAATCCAAAGAGGAGGAAGACCCCTTTACGACGGCGCCCGCCGCTCCCGCACCGGTGCCGATGGAAATCCCGCTTGCGGATGCACCGCGCGTGACCGCGGCGCAGGCGAAAGCCAAAATTGACATTGTGGTTGAGGACTAAACGATGGAAACGACGTTCACGGTGGAACAGGTCGCCGTGCGGCGCGGGCAACTGGTTCTTGTGACCCTTTCGGACGGGCGCGAGGTAGAGGTAGACCGCCGCACGTGGGACGAATCGCCGTTTCGGGCAAACAGCGCGCTGACAGAGGATTCTCTGTCGGCGCTTTTGTCGTTGTCGGAGGAAAACCGCGCCCGTGACCGCGCGCTGTATCTTTTGTCGCGGCGGGATTATACGAAAAAGGAACTGTCGGAAAAATTGCGCAAAGCGGCAGGGCGCGAGGTGTGCGCCGCCACCGCCGCGCGGATGGAAGAACTGGGACTTGTAGACGACGAAAATTTGGCGGAGCGATACGCGCGGGAATATTGCTTTTCGCGCCACTACCCGAAACGGCGCGCGGTGCAAAAACTGCGTGAAAAGGGAATTGACCGCGACGTGGCAGAAGCGGCGGTCGAAAAAATCGGTGCGGACGATTTGCAAGCGGCTCTTGCTTTTTTAGAGAGAAAATGCTATACTCAAAAAGATGAATTGCAACGCCGCAAAATCGCGGACGCGCTCGCTCGGTATGGGTTCGATTACGACACGGTGCGCGCCGCCTTGCGGCAAACGGAACAAGAGGAGGAGTCGCGTTGACCTTTTCCGTTGGGATGGTGTCGCTGGGGTGCCCGAAAAACCAGATGGATGCCGAACTGATGCTTGGAAAATTGCGGGATGCCGGTATTCCGATTAAAGCGGATGCCGCGCTTGCCGATGTGGTGATTGTGAACACCTGTGGTTTTATCGAAGCCGCCAAACAAGAAGCGATTGAGACCATTTTGGAATTTGCGACCCTCAAAAAAGAGGGACGCATCAAACGACTGATTGTCACCGGTTGTATGGCGCAACGCTATCAGCAAGAGGTGGCGGACGAACTGCCGGAGTGCGACGCGGTGCTCGGGCTCGGCGCCAACGTGGATATTGTGGACGTGGTCAACCGCGTGATGGCGGGCGAGCACGTGTGCGCGTTTCCGTCGCGCAAATGTTGGAGCCTTGACGGCGCGCGTGTGCAGACGACACCGCGGTTTTTCGCGTTTATGCGTATCGGTGACGGGTGCAACAACTGTTGCACCTACTGCGCCATTCCGCACATTCGCGGCGGGTTGCGCAGTCGTAAAATCGAAACGCTGGTAGAGGAGGCTAAGTGGCTTGTCGAGGGCGGCGTGAAAGAAATCACCCTCGTCGCACAGGACACGACACAGTACGGCGTTGACCTTTACGGAAAACCGATGCTGGTGGGGTTGCTCCGCGAACTGTGTAAGGTGGACGGGCTCTCCTGGATTCGGATGCTCTACTGCTACCCTGAATACATCACGGACGACCTGCTTGACGTGATGGCGCAAGAGGAAAAAATCGTCAAGTATCTGGATATTCCCATTCAGCACGCTTCGGGTGCGGTGCTCGCGCGGATGAACCGTAAGGGCGACCGCCAAAGTTTGACCGATTTGATGGCGCACATCCGCGACAAAGTGCCGGGGATTACCCTGCGCACCACCGTGATGACCGGTTTCCCCGGTGAGACGGAAGCGGATTTTGAGGAATTGTGCGAATTTGTGAACGACGTGCAGTTTGACCGCCTCGGTTGCTTCGCCTACTCGGCGGAGGAGGGGACGAAAGCCGCCGCGATGTCTGACCAAGTGCCGGAGGCGGAAAAACACCGTCGCGCCGACCTTGTGATGGAACAGCAGGCGCGCATTGTGGAGAAAAAGAACGCCGCGATGGTGGGCAAGACGGTGACGGTACTTGTCGAGAGTTTTGACCGCTACGCGGAATGTTGGTTCGGCCGTTCGTGCGCCGATGCGCCGGACATTGACGGCAAAGTGTTTTTCAGCGTGCAACGCCCGCCGAAACCGGGCGATTTCGTGTCGGTGAAAATTACGGATACGCTGGAATGGGATATAATCGGAGAGGCGGTGGAAGGATGAATTTACCGAATAAGTTGACCCTTTCGCGCATCTTGATGGTGCCGCTGTTTTTGTTGTTGTTTGTGTGGAATTTCCCGTTTCACTACCTCGCGGCGGGACTGGTGTTCGGCATCGCCTCTTTCACCGATATGCTGGACGGCAACATCGCTCGCAAGCGCGGGCTTGTCACCAACCTCGGCAAGTTTATGGACCCGATTGCCGACAAAATGCTGACGACAGCGGCGTTTGTGGGCTTTCTTGCGATTGGTAAAATGAGTCTGTGGGCGCTGATGATTATTTTGGTGCGGGAATTTGTCGTGACGTCCGTGCGCCTTGTGGCGGCGGAGGGCGGCAAAGTGGTTGCCGCCAACTATTGGGGCAAGTTTAAGACGGTGGCGCAGTACGTCACCATCGGCTATATGCTGGCTGTGTTGGAATTTTGCACGTGGAAAGATACGGTGCTTTCCGCCGCCGCCCTTCCGGACGCGGTGTATACCGTGCCGCTTATCGTCGGGCAGGTGTTTATCTGGATTGCGACCGCGCTGACGGCGATTTCCGGTTTCGTGTATTTTTGGCAAAATCGCTCGTTCTTCTTGGAGGGTGAGCGTTGACAGAGGGAAAAATTGAAAAGAGGATGAAGGAGGAACCCTTATGCGACGTGACAAAACGAACTATTATTTGGACATTGCACAAACGGTGAGCCATCGCGGCACCTGCCTGCGCCGTTCTTACGGTGCGGTTATCGTCAACCACGACGAAATTGTGTCTACCGGCTATGTGGGTGCGCCGCGCGGCCGCCAAAATTGCACCGACCTCGGTCGGTGCATCCGCTCGGAATTGAAAATCCCTCGCGGGGAACGGTACGAACTGTGCCGCAGTGTGCACGCCGAGGCGAACGCCATTATCAGCGCGCCGCGTGATAAGATGCTCGGCGCAACCTTGTTCCTTTGCGGCGAGGAAGCGGACGGCTCGCTTGTGCAAAACGCCTGCTGCTGTTCGATGTGCAAACGGATGGTGATTAACGCCGGTATCGCGAACGTCGTGGTGCGCATTACGCCGGACGAATACACCACTTATGAGGTGGCGGACTGGATTACAAACGACGAGTCGCTCGACGGCGTGCTCGGGTATTGAGGTAAACGCGATGAAACGGTTAATCGTGCTTGGCGCGGTAGTGCTGTTATGCGTGGTGCCTTTTTGTGTGGCGCTGATTGTAGCGGGCGACCACGCGGTAGACGTGAATGCGCCTACCCATAAGTTGGAAGATTTCAAAAACAAGGAAATTTTCTGTCATGTGAAGGTGGAGACTCCCCAAAAAACTACGGCTACCGGCGCGGAAAGCACAGAAACAGAAAAGAAATCGGCGTCTGTCATCTATGAATTTTCGGGGCAGGAGGCCGTGGATATTTACAACTTGCTTGGCCGCGCCAACTGGATGAATATAGACGACAATGTACCCGTTACCGGCACTTTTACGCAAATGCTCACGCTGGATTTTTATGCCGGCCGCTCGGTGGAAAACGCCAAAGCGTATTACGGCTCGTTTGTCATTTCAAATCAAGACCGTCTGATGGCATCCAAAGCGCCTTTTGATTTGTCGATTATGTCGGTTATGACACCGCCGGGAACGTACGAGGCGGTGTACAACTACATCATTGAACACGGCGAGGTGAAATCATGAAACGGTGTAACCGCGCCATACGCGCCGCTTTGTGTGTTCTGCTTTGCGGGGTGTTGTGTTTTTCGAGTGTCGTGTCTGCCGCGGCGCTTGTGACACCGCTTTACGGTGATGCAAACGACGACGGAGTTATCAATATGAAAGACGCTTTGCTTCTGCGCCGTCACTTGGTGGGGTTGGAAACGGAGATTCATTCCGTGCTCGCCGATGCGGATGCATCCGGCGGCATCAATATGAAAGACGTGTTGCTTGTGCGTCGTTACGTCGCGGGATTTGATGTGACTTTCGGCGAGGGCGCGCATCCGTTACAACTGCCGCTGTCCGAGGGGCGCGACGTGCGTTTTTCGTTGTATGACGTGAAAACCGATGGCAACGGTGGTTTTGAACTCTCGGTGGCGGCAGAGAATTTGACCGCCGACCGCACGATGGAATTAACCCTTTTCGGGGCATCCCTTAACGATGTCGCGACGTTGCCGCTTTGGTCGGTAACGATGAAACCGGGGCAGGGAAAAGTGGAAAATCTGTCCTTGAACCTATCGGAGATTGCTCCGATAGAGGGCGAAACGCTCGAAAAAATCGGGTTGTATTTTTTGGCGCTTGACAGCGAAACGGGTGAGCCGCTCGACGTGGGTAATCAGCCGATTTTCTACTATCCGACCGGTGCGAACGGGACCTATGTGCCCCGCGACCGTGCCCCTGCCGCCGGGGTGACGCTCCTTTCCAATTCCGAGATAAACATTGTCGCAACCGACGTCACCATAGAAAAAGAGCTCGCCGTGTGGCAACTGTATGTGGAAAACCGCACCGACAAGCCGATGCTGTACGTATGTGACGGCGCGACCGTCAACGGAAAAACCGTCGGCGCGATTTGGATGGGGATGCTTCTCCCGCACACGTCGATGTATACGGGAATGATTTTCTCCGCTCTTGAATGGGAGGAAAAGGGGATTTCCGCTATCGACACCGCCGCGTTTTCACTGGATGCGTACGATATGGACGCGCTGTTTGCGGAAGAACCCACTCCGCTGCACAGTTACAACGTCGCCTATACGGCGGGATAAAAAGACAAAATAAAACCGCTCTCCACCACAATGGAGAGCGGTTTTTGTGACTGTGTTAGGTGCCGATTAGTAGCGGATTTTTTCGGCGAGGAAAGCGGACAGTTCCGCAATAGGCAGGCGCACCTGTTCCATACTGTCGCGTTCGCGCACGGTGACGCAACCGTCTTCGAGGCTGTCGAAGTCAAAGGTCACGCAATACGGCGTGCCGATTTCGTCCTGGCGGCGGTAGCGTTTGCCGATAGAACCGGCATCGTCAAAGTCCACCATAAAGTCGGGTGCGAGGGTGTCGAACACTTTACGCGCTTCTTCCGACAGTTTTTTGGAGAGCGGGAGCACCGCCGCTTTGAACGGGGCGAGGGCGGGATGCAACCGAAGCACCACGCGGGTGTCGTTCTTTTCGGCGTCCACGATTTCTTCATCGTACGCATCGCAGAGGAACGCGAGGAAGGAGCGCTCCACGCCGAGGGACGGCTCGATGACGTAGGGGATGTAGTGCTCGTTCGTCTCCTGGTCGAAATAGGTCAAATCTTTGCCGGAGGTGTTTTGATGTTGGGTCAGGTCGTAATCGGTGCGGTCGGCAACACCCCACAGTTCGCCCCAACCGAACGGGAACAGGAACTCAAAGTCGGTTGTGGCTTTGGAGTAGAAGCAAAGTTCTTCCGGGTCGTGGTCACGCAAGCGGAGATTTTCTTCTTTGATGCCGAGGGACAGCAGCCAATCGCGGCAGAAACCGCGCCAGTAACTGAACCATTCGAGGTCGGTGCCCGGTTTGCAGAAGAATTCCAGTTCCATTTGCTCAAATTCACGCACGCGGAAAATGAAGTTGCCCGGGGTGATTTCGTTGCGGAACGATTTACCGATTTGACCGATGCCGAACGGCACTTTTTTCCGCGACGTTCTCTGCACGTTGGCGAAGTTGACGAAAATGCCTTGTGCGGTTTCCGGGCGCAGATACACGGTGTTTTTCGCGTCCTCGGTCACGCCCTGGAAGGTTTTGAACATCAAGTTGAATTGGCGGATATCGGTGAAATTGTGTTTGCCGCAACTCGGGCAGGGGATGTTCTTTTCTTCGATGAAATTCTTCATTTCTTCCTGAGAAAAGGCATCAATGGGTTTTTCCAGTTCCACACCGGTTTCGGCGCAATAGTCCTCGATGATTTTATCGGCGCGGAAACGCTCTTTGCATTCGCGGCAATCCATCAGCGGGTCGGAGAATCCGCCGAGGTGACCGGAAGCCACCCACGTTTGGGGATTCATCAAGATGGCGGCATCCAGCCCGACGTTATACGGCGACTCTTTGACAAATTTTTTCCACCACGCTTGTTTGATGTTGTTTTTGAGTTCCACACCGAGCGGGCCGTAGTCCCAGGTGTTGGCAAGTCCGCCGTAAATTTCGCTTCCGGCGTAAACAAATCCGCGCCCTTTGCAAAGGGCGACCAATTTGTCCATCGTTTTGTCTGTGTTTTTCATACAATCCTCCTGAAAAGTGGTTTTTCATACGTAAAACATTGTACCACGCCGTACCGCGCGTGTCAATAAAAAGGAAAAATGAGTAATTATCCCTGAAAACGGCGAAATTATGCATAATTATCAATATTTCTTGTATATTTTCTCAAAAAAGGGGTTGACAAGCGGGGAAAGGGGGCGTATAATGCGAGAGACGACTAAAAACAGAACAAAAATAGGAGTGATTGCTATGAACAAGGAAAATATTAAAAAGGTGGTTTTGGCGTATTCGGGCGGTCTTGATACGTCCATCATCATCCCGTGGTTGAAAGAAAACTACAACAACTGCGAAGTGGTTGCTGTTTCGGGTAACGTCGGTCAGGCGGACGAGCTGGAAGGTCTCGAAGAAAAAGCGCTGAAAACCGGCGCGTCCAAACTGTACGTCCTCGATTTGACGGAGGAGTACGTGGACGAGTACATCATCCCGACGATGAAAGCGGGTGCCGTGTATGAGGATTATCTGCTCGGTACGTCGACGGCGCGTCCCTGCATTGCCAAAGGCCTTGCGGAAATCGCGATTAAAGAAAACGCGGACGCCATCTGCCACGGTTGCACCGGCAAGGGCAACGACCAGGTGCGTTTTGAACTCGCGCTGAAAGCGTTTGCGCCCGATTTGCCGATTATCGCCCCGTGGCGTGAGTGGGACATCCAGTCGCGCGAGGAGGAGATTGACTACGCCGAGGCGCACAATATTCCGCTGAAAATCAACCGTGAAACCAACTATTCCAAAGACAAAAACCTGTGGCACTTGTCCCACGAGGGTCTTGACCTCGAAGACACCGGTAACGAGCCGTTGTACGACAAAGAGGGTTTCCTCGAAATGGGCGTGTCTCCGATGAAAGCGCCGGACGAGCCGACCTACGTTACCCTTGAATTTGAAAAAGGTGTGCCGGTCGCGCTGGACGGCGAAAAAATGTCCGCGAAAAATATCATCCTCAAACTCAACGAACTTGGCGGCAAAAACGGTATCGGTCTTATCGACATCGTGGAAAACCGCTTGGTCGGTATGAAATGCCGCGGCGTGTATGAGACGCCTGGCGGCACCATTCTTTACAAAGCGCACGAGACGCTCGAAACCATCTGCCTTGACAAGATGACCTTGCATGAGAAACAACGCCTTTCCATCACCTTTGCGGAACTGGTATACAACGGGCAATGGTTTACGCCGTTGCGCGAGGCGCTGTCCGCGTTTGTGGACAAAACGCAGGAGCCGGTCACCGGTAAAGTGCGCCTGAAACTGTATAAAGGCAACATCATCAAAGCCGGCGTTTGGAGCCCGTATTCGCTGTATAGCGACGAGCTTGCGACCTTCGGCGAGAGCGATTACGACCAAAAAGATTCCGCCGGATTTATCAACCTCTACGGTCTGCCGATTAAAGTGCAGGCGGCGGTCAACAAGAAAAACGGCAAATAAGCAACACACTTCCAACACACAAAAGCAGGTGAGAACGATGTCAAAAATGTGGGCAGGCAGAACGAGCGGGGAAACGAGCGCTCTTGCCGATGATTTCAACTCGTCCATTCGGTTCGATTGCCGGATGGCAAAACAAGATATTACCGGCAGTATGGCGCACGCGGCGATGCTCGGTGCGACCGGTATTTTGCCGCAGGCGGATGCCGATACGCTCATCGACGGATTGCAGGGCATTCTTGACGATTTGGAGAGCGGCAAACTCGACATCGACCTGTCCTGCGAGGACATCCATATGTTTGTGGAGCAGGTGCTGACCGAGCGGCTTGGCGACGTGGGCAAAAAATTGCACACCGCGCGTAGCCGGAACGACCAGGTCGCGCTTGATTTGCGCCTCACTTTGCGGGAGGAAATCGACGAAATTTCCGAAAAAACGACCGCGTTGCTCTCGGCGGTGCTCGACAAGGCAGAGACGTACAAAGACGCGATTGTCCCCGGTTACACCCACCTGCAACGCGCGCAACCGATTACGTTCGGACACCACTTGCTCGCCTACGCGTCGATGCTTCTGCGCGACCGCGACCGTCTCGCCGACTGCAAAAAGCGGGTGAACGTGTCGCCTATCGGCAGTTGCGCCCTTGCGGGAACGACCTTCCCGACCGACCGGCAGTTTGAGGCGAAACAGTTAGGATTTGACGGCGTGTGTCTCAATTCCATTGACGGCGTGTCCGACCGCGATTTTGCGGTAGAGCTGATGAGCGCGCTTGCGCTGTTGCAGATGCACTTGTCCCGCTTCGCGGAGGAGATTGTCCTCTGGTCGAGTTGGGAGTTCAAGTTCGTGGAACTGTCCGATGCGTTTACCACCGGCTCGTCCATTATGCCGCAAAAGAAAAATTCCGATATGGCGGAATTGGTGCGCGGTAAAACGGGACGGGTGTATGGCGATTTGTTCTCGCTTTTGACGGTGCTGAAAGGCTTGCCGCTCGCGTATAACAAGGATATGCAGGAGGACAAGGAGTGCGTGTTTGACGCGGTGGATACCGTGAAAATGTGCCTCGACGTGTTCGCCGGTATGGTGGAGACGATGACCGTTCTCCCCGATAATATGAAAAAAGCCGCCCAAACCGGCTTTATCAACGCCACCGACTTGGCGGATTACCTCGTCGGAAAGGGACTTCCGTTCCGCTCGGCATACAAAGTGTCCGGTCAGGTGGTTGCGGAGTGCATCAAGACGGGCGACGTGCTTGAAACCCTGCCGCTTGAAACGTATCGGCGTTTCTGTGACCAAATTGACGAGGGCGTGTACGATGCGGTGGATTTGAAACATTGCGTTGACCGCCGCAACAGCGAGGGCGGCACGTCCGTTTCCTCGGTAGAAGCGCAACTCGCCGCGATGAAAGCGTTGCTGTAAATGCCGCCTCTGACCATTTCATTAAAAATATTGTTAAAAAACGCTCTGTCGATGACAGAGCGTTTTTTCGTTTGAATTTTTAATTTTTATTTCACAAATCCCTGCGCATCGGCGAGAGCGTCCACTTTCACTTTGCATTGTTCGATGAGCGCTTTGCCGAGAGCAATGGTGCGCCTGTCTTCGCCGCGACCGCAGAGAGAAGCAAACGTTTCGGCGGCTTTGTTTTTGAGGATATTGCCGTCTTCTTGGCAGAGATAATAGAAGGACAAACTGCCGTTTTGTTGCAGTTGCTCATAGACGGCGGGTTCGGTCTGTTGCAACACGTCGTAAAACCGCGCAAACGCGGTGCGGGCGACGAGACCGTTCGGAAGCAGGCGCTGCACCTCAATGTCGGTCGTAAAGAGGAGGAGCAACCACCGCTGCAACAAGAGAGTCTCGTTTTCCGACGGGTGCGCATCGGCGGCTTCCCGCGCGGCATTAAGCAGCGCTTCGCCGAGGTCGCGGGCGCGGTCTAAGTTGCCGTTTTCCTGCTGTTCTTTGAACAGACGGGTCAGCTCATCGGCGGCATCTTCGGGCGCAACATATTCGCCGACAATTTTCATATCGCTGTCGTCTTGAATTCGCATACAATCAACCTTCTTTCAATGCGGCGGCAATCGCCTGTGCCAGTTGGTCGGGGCAAGAGGTGGCTTTCATTCCGCAACGGATGCCGGAAAGCCGTTTCACCGCTTCGTCGGCAGGTACGCCTTCCAAAAGGCGGGAGATACCCTGCAAGTTGCCGTTGCAACCGCCCTCAAAGCGGATATTTTTGAGAAGTCCGTTTTCCAAATCAAAACTCACGCTGCGCGAGCAGGTGCCTTGATTGCGGTGGGTGTAAGTCATAGTTGTTCCTCGTTTCTTTCTTGACATCTTAGTATACACGATTTTGTCGGAAAAAGCAAGCGTTTTTCCACGATTTGGTTAATCGAGTGCTTCAAATGCGTCGCGCACCGTTTTTACTCCGATGATTTCGATGTCGGAGCGGGGCGCGAGCCCGTTTAGGTTGTGGTAGGGGAGAAGCACCTTTTTGAAACCGAGTCGCGCCGCTTCCGTCACGCGCGCGTCCGCTTGCGATACGGAGCGGATTTCGCCCGTCAGTCCCACTTCGCCGAATGCGGCGATTCCCTCAGATACGGGCTTGTCTTTGAGTGCCGTGACAAGCGCGAGGGCGACGGGCAGTTCGGCGGCGGGTTCGTTGAGCCACAGTCCGCCGACGACGTTCATATACGCATCGAGGTTTGAGAAGAAATAGCCGGCGCGTTTTTCGAGCACCGCCAACAACAGCGCGAGGCGGTTTTGGTCAAAACCGGTGGACATCCGGCGCGGGTTGCCGAACGCGGTGGGAGAGACAAGCCCTTGCACTTCGGCTAAAATCGGGCGCGAACCCTCCATCGTGCACGCGACACAGATGCCGGACACGTTGACCGGTCGCCCGGAAAGAAGCGCCATGGACGGGTTTTCTACGCCGACAAGCCCTTTGTCGCGCATTTCAAACAGTCCGATTTCGTCGGTGGCACCGTAGCGGTTTTTCACGCAACGAAGCAGACGATAACTGGAATGACGGTCGCCCTCAAAATAGAGCACGCAATCGACGATGTGTTCCATCACTTTCGGGCCGGCAATCGCGCCGTCTTTATTGACGTGACCGACGATAAACAGCGGAATATCCGCCGCTTTTACCGCGCGCATAAGCGCCGAGGTGCATTCCCGCACCTGGGTGACGCTTCCGGGCGAGGAGGCGACGGTTTGCAGGCTCATCGTTTGGATAGAGTCGATAATTACGAGGTCGGGATGTTCGGCGTCGATGGCGGCGAGGATGGCATCCACGTCCGTTTCGCACAAGAGCAGGACGTTTTCGCGGTCAACGCCGAGGCGGTCGGCACGCAGTTTGATTTGGCGGGCGGATTCCTCACCCGAGACGTAGAGAATACGCTTGTCCGTGCCGAGCGTTTCGCAAATTTGGAGGAGCAGGGTGGATTTTCCGATGCCGGGGTTGCCGCCGATAAGCATTACGCCGCCGCGGACAATGCCGCCGCCGAGCACGCGGTCGAGTTCCGAAAGTCCCGTCAAAATGCGCGGGTCTTCGGCGGTGGAAACGTCCCGCAACGGGGTGGGTTTCGCCGCCGCCGTTACCGTGCGGGAGGAGGCGGTGGCAGAGGAGGTGACACGCACTTCTTCTTGCACTGTGCCCCACGCGCCGCAGGTGAAACACCGTCCGGCGGGTTTCAGGCTTTCCGCGCCGCATTCGGAGCAAATATAGACGGTTTTTGTTTTGGGTGCCATCCGTTTCACATCCTTTTTTGCGAAATGGGCCTAACCGTTTCGGGCGGTTAAGCGAAATAATCCAGGAGACCGCAAAGCAGGGCGAACGCCACCTGCCCGCGGTAAGTTTCGTCTTTCAGCGCCGCGAGTTCGTCGGGGTTGCTTAAAAACCCACATTCGGCGAGCACGGCGGGCGTGGTGGTTTTGTAGAGCAAAAACACCTTGTCGCCGCCCGCTTTCAGTTCGCGGTCGTTTTCCGGTTGCAACAGCGCGGCAAATCGCCCGCGCAGACATTCGGCGAGCACCTTGCTTTCGGGTGCGTTCGCAGAGTAGAAAAACTGGGCGCCGTGGCACGCGCTGTCGCCGAATTTGTTTTGGTGAATGGACAAAACGAAGTCGGCGCGGTTGTAAAGCGCAAGTCGCGCGTTCATATCGCTGACTTTGCGTGCGCGCACGGTGTCGCCGCTTCCGAGCGAGCCATCGCTATCGCGGGTGAGTTCCACCCGATAGCCGCACAGAGTAAGCAAGTCGCGGAGAGCGAGCGTAATGTCTAAATTCAAATCTTTTTCCGCCGTCAAATCGGGTGCGAGCGCGCCGCCGTCCTCGCCGCCGTGGCCCGCATCCAGCAAAATGAGCGGGCGGGCGTCCATAGAAGCGGTCGATGCGGCGGGTTGCGTTTTCGGGCGCGTAGCCGAAACGGAAACGAAGAGCAACACGGCACATTCCAGAAACACACCCCAAAAGAGCGCGGTTTTCCATGTAGGTTTCACAAACATCCCCCCATACCACAACTGTATGGGCGGGACGGGAAATTATGCGCGACGGGATTTTTTCTTCTTCTTTTTCTTACCTTTATAGAGGATTTTGTCCCGCAACACGATATCTTTTGCGCCGAGGATATAGGCGACGTGGGTGGTTAGCGGTTTCAGCGCCATCAGCGGGAGCAGAGCGAACGGCACCCACCACGCCATGGCCGCGCTTGCGGCAGAGGGCATCATCGCGGTGACAACCGGGAACCACGGTGCCATCAGCAGTTTGAACGTGCCGGCAAATTCGGCGTTAAACCAGCCGAGTTTGCTGAGAATCAGCGCGACCCACGCGATACACAGCGGCAACGTGGCAAACACACCGGCGCGCAAGCCGAATTGTTTGTCGAAGCCGCCGTTTTCCGTCTCGTTTTGGGCGTTTTTGCGCCCTTGTTCCCACGCGGAGACGTACAGCATCGAGATATACATCCCGAGCATACAGATTTCGGAGAGCACAAAGGACAATCCTTTGACGAAACCGGGCATTTCACTGCGAATGGCTTGGCGATAATACATCGATTCGGCGGCGGTGGTGCCGGTGCCCGTTTCGGTGGTCGAGGCGGCGGCTTCTTCTTCAAGCGTGTCCATCTCGTCAAAATAGTAGTCACCCATATTGGTCAGCGTGCCGTCCGCTTCCTTGTGGAAGACGGTGTAGCCCACTTGTTTGGTGGCAACCGCCGTGAAAATGAAGCCGAACGAGAGGTACACAATCATACACAGTGCCGCCGCAATCGCGGCACGCAAAAACAGTTTGGTGCCGAATTGGGACAGAGTGGTTTTTTGCATGCGTTATTCCTCCTCGCCGGTGTCGTCTTCTACCGTCTGTTCGTCCTCGGTGTCGTCACCGTCGTCCGCGGCGGTGTTGTTGACACGCAAGGTCACTTTGTTGCCGTCTTGCGGTTCGGTGCCGGCATCCGGCCACGTGCCGAACACACAACCCACGTCCACCGACGTGTCGGCGCCCTCGGTGGTTTCCACGTGGAAACCGAGCGCTTCCAGATACAATTTTGCGTGTTCCGCTTTCCAACCGGTCACGTCCGGTACGGTGGTACGCGCTTTCCCTGCGCTTAAATAGACGGAAAGGGTGGTGCCGTCCGGCGCAGAAGTGCCGGGAGCGGGGGTTTGAGCCACAATGTTCCCGACGGGGACGGTATCGCTGAACTGATAGCCGAGCACCACGACGGGGTAATTCTCCGCCATACGCTTACCGTCGGAGATGGGCAGGGCATAGTAGTCCTGCGTGCCGTCGCTGAGATTGGGTATGGGCGACAGCGGTTTATCCGCTTTGGTCGCTGTCGGCGCGGCGGTTTCGGTTGCCGTCGGTGCGGTGGTGGAAGCCGGTTGTTCTTTGTTGTTTTTGATGAAATCGGGCGGCGCATAGCGCAAAACGCCGAAGACTATCGCGCCGAGTGCGAGCAACACGCACAAGAGCACCACCGCTTTTTTCCACGAAAAACGCGGCGGGATAGGCGCCTCATACAAGCCGGAATTCATCTCTTCCGCCTCTTGCGCGAGCGCGGAGACCACCGTGCCGGTGGACAGACGGTCATACAGCTCGGCGAGCGTTTGGATACGCAAAGTGGTATCGGGGAGCAGGGCGTCTGCCAGCGTTTCGGAGACGTGTTTCGGCAGCGTGTAGGCGACGTCGGCAGGCAAGAATAAGTCGTTGCCGTCCGCTTCGCGCTTGGAACCGTCGAGCGGCGGGTTTCCGGTCAACATCCGAAAGAGCGTCGCCGCCACGGCATACACGTCGGCGGGCGCACCTACGGTTTTGCTGAGGGTGTACTGTTCGGGCGCGGCGTAGCCGGGAGCGAGTTGCGGAGCAACCCAATCGGTTTCGCGCCGCACTTCGGGCAGGTCAAAGTCAATCAACCGCAGTTTTCCGCTTTCGTCAACAAGCAGGTTTTGCGGGCAGATGGCGAGGTGATACAGTCCCGCGCTGTGGCAGGAGAGCAAGGAGGACATAAACGGCAACATCAGTTTGCGCGTGTCTGTAAAGGAAAGCCGTCCGCCCTTTTGCACGAGCAGGTCGGACAACGTGTGCGGCTCTAAATATTCCGATACGGTGTACGACGTACCGTTTTGCTTAAACAAGTCGTAAACGGGGAGCAGAATCGACACGTCCCGCAACTTGGCAAGGGTGCGCCCTTGCGTGTCAAATTGACTGCACAGACGGGCGAAATCGTCGGCGTGTTGCTCTTTCGGGCAAAGCGCGCCCGCTTCGGTGCGCTCACAAAACGTGTCGGGCATAAACTCCCGCAAGTAGACAGGGCAGTTGTCTACGCGGTCATAGGCGATGTAGCACGCGGTCGTGCCCGAAAAGGACAGCACCCGTCCCACGTGATAGCGTTCGGCAAGTACCGTTCCCGCCGGCAAATATTCGGGCGGGTTCATACCGTTCGACGGATAACCGCACACGGGACAGACTTCCTCGTCGGTGGAATAGACGTTCATACAGCCAAAACAGCGATGTTCGGAAAGCGGCATAAGAAAAGCCTCCTTTTTCATTTACAACAAGAGGGGATGGGCGATAAACGGGAAGGGCGCGTGTTACGCTTCGCCCGCAAGACGGCGCTCCAACTTGGCTTGGCGCACGTCGTTGCCGACAAAGGCGAGCGGCTCGAACGTCCCGAGAACGCGAGACGCGACCGCTTCTCCGTAGCGGGGTGCCCAATCGGAAGCGGAGAGGTTGGTGCTGATGATGGTGGGCCGTCCCGCCAGCATCCGTCCGTTGAGGATGTCGTAGAGGCAGGCGGTGGTGAACGCGGTGGTCATCTCGGTGCCCAAATCGTCCAAAATCAGCAGGTCGCAGGAGAGGAGCGCTTCTTCGGTGTTGCCCTCTTCGCGGTTGAAATGTTCGCGTTCCAGTTTACGCATCAGCGTGGGTGCCGGGCCGTAGAGCACCGCAAACCCCTTTTCGGTTGCCGTGCGGGCAATGGCGAGCGCCGCGTGGGTTTTGCCCGTGCCGGTCGGGCCGAACAGCAAAAGACTGTCGGCGTGCGGCTCAAAATGTTCCGCGTAGGCGCGGCAAAAGGTGAAGATATTTCCCATACGGGTGCGCGCATCCTCGTCGTAGTAGGTCAAATCAATTTCATCGAACGAGTGCAGTTTCATCCCCGTGTTTTTGGACAGTTCCTCGCTTGCTAATTTGGCGAGCAATGCCGTGTGGCATGTGCAGATGTGGGTGCCCTTAAAGCCGGTGTCGTTGCACAGCGCGCAGGTGTAAACGGGGCTGAAATCGGTGCCCGATTCGCCGGCGGCTTTGATGAGTTCCGCCAGTTCGCGCTGGGCGGCTTCGTTTTCCTCTTGCGCCTTTTTGAGCGCGGCAGAGACGTTGCCGCCGCTTAATACCACCCGCGCGATTTCCGCGGCGGAGAGCGCCATACGCCGTTCGCAATCGGCGGCGGCAGGTTGCTTTTGAAGCACACGCTTGCGGCGTGCGGTTGCCGCCGCTTCGGCGGTTTGTCGGCGGCGCGCCAGTTCTTCGGCGGCACGCAGGCAGACGTCACGAGTATATCCCACGGTTTATCCCTTCTTTCGGAAATGCGGAGTGCGCTCCGCCACTAATTTTTCGTATTTTTCCACGTCAAAGCCGCCCTCGCCTTTTTTGGCGGTCGCTTTTCCGGCGGTTTTACCGGCGGCTTTCGGCGCGTTCACCTTTTCGGGGGTGGTCAACCCCTCGTCGTGCCAAGCGGTGAGCAGGCGGTCCATATACACCGCCTGAAACTTGCCCGTTTTGGCAAGGCATTTTTCATAGGCAAGGGTGACGAGCGGTTGCTTTTGTTTATAGTCGAAAATCCACTTGTCCGCCAAGTTCTTTTGCGAGACGGTGGGACGTTCTACGTCAAGAGAGAGCCACGCTACCAGTTTGTTCCACGATTTTTCGCGCCGCTCCAAAAAGCAGAGGTGCTTGTCGGCGGCGGCAATGGTGGTGATGCCCTGCTCCGCCCAGTCTTTGGCGACCGTTTGGATGTAACTGACCCGTTTTTTGTCGTTTTTCACCGTGTAGGCGACAATCATAAGCAGCACTTCCATCGGCAGTTCCGTTTCTTCCACCAACTCCATCAGCCGGTCTTGGTCGGAGCGGGAGAGGGTTTTTCCGAAACGGGATTCCACCGAGCGCAACAGTTCCAAAAACTCTTTGCGGTTTTTGCGCGGCTTGGCGGCTTTGGCGGTCGCTATGTCGGCGGCGGTCACCGTTTTGACCGTCGGAGCGGGTTTCGGCACCGCCGTTGCGACGGGTGCAGGGGAGACGGGTGCGGTTTCCTTGGCGGGCGCGGGGACGGCAGTGGTCGGCGCGGGGTTGTTGCCGCCGTCGGTGGACATCAGGACACCTTCCGTTTCCCAAAAGCGGAGCGCATCCGCGCAATCTGCCTCGCTTACTCGTCCGCCGAGGGCTTCGGCGCAGGCGGCGGCATCGACAAAGGGGTTTCCGCAAGTCGCCGCAAACAGCAACACTTTCAGCTGTGTAAAGGTCGCCACTTTCAGAGCATCGCCCGCTTTTTTCGGCAAAATTGCCGCGTTGCCCAGCTCCGCGCTGTTCCACGTATACATACCGTCGCCTCCTTTTTTAGAGTTAAATCCCGCGCGCGCAAAAACTTACGCGGGAGAAATATTATACACTATTTATAGGCGCCTTGCAAGTCCCAAAATCGGATTTTCTGCATTTTCTGTCGCAAAAAGGGAGAAAAATGCGGTTGTTACAGTGAGGAAACGGGGCAAATTGAAAAAAATTCAAAAAGTTGAAAAATTTTTGTTGCATTTTGAAATGGGATGTGCTATACTCCAAATGTTGACCTCGTTTTCGGGGGTCAACGGCAATGAAACGAGGTGATTTCCGTGAAAGAAAATATCCATCCCGAATACAAGCAGACCACCATTACCTGCGCCTGCGGCGAAGTGATTGAAACGGGCTCCACGAAAGAGAATATCCGTGTGGAGATTTGCTCGAAATGCCACCCGTTCTTCACCGGTAAACAAAAACTGGTGGATACCGGCGGTCGTGTGGATCGTTTCAAAAAACGTTTCGGTATGTAATATCGACGTGATGTCTGGCTTCAAGACAGGCTGCGACAAAAGAAGAATGCCCTTGCCGTTTTTGCGGTGCGCGTTCGTTTTTTGTGGCAGCCTGTTTTCATTCTATCCGCACCCGAAAGGAGGGGACGACCGTGGAAGAAATGTACCGCACCGTAAAAGAGACGGCGACGGCGGAGTTTACCGAGCGCCGTTCCCGCTTTATCGGCGTGCTGTATCCCGCCTCGACCGTCGAGGAGGTGACGGCGCTGTTGGCGGCGCTGCGAAAAGAGCACCGCGACGCGCGCCACGTCTGCTTTGCCTACCGTCTCGGAGACGTGGCAAAGTGTTCGGACGACGGCGAGCCGGCGGGCACGGCGGGACAACCGCTGATGCAGGTGCTTGAACGGAGCAACCTGCAATACTGTGTGCTGGCGGTGGTGCGCTATTTCGGCGGAATTTTGCTCGGCGCGGGCGGGTTGTTGCGCGCGTATACCCACGCGGGTGTGCTCGCGGTGGATGCGGCGCAGACGGTGACGATGCGCCCGTGCAAAACGGTGGCGCTTACCTGTGATTACGGCACCTACGGCGCGGTGCGCCCGCTGTTAGAGCAAAACGGCGTGGTGCTGGATGCCGCGTTTGAACAAGACGTCCGTTTAACTGCCGCGCTTTTGCCCGAACGGGTGCAAGCGGTGAGCGATGCGGTGACGGAACTGTCCGCCGGACGGTTTTGCGTGACTGTGACGGGCGAGTGTGCGTTGCCGTTTGAGGAATAAACGGCGGGGAAACGGGCAAAAAGACAAAAAAATAAAAAAATTCGCAAATTTTTTTGGAAAATCAAAGGGATTTGCGGATTTTTTTTCGTATATAGTGTGTGGAATCCGTTTTTTGGGTCGAAATTTGCATGGTTTGCATAGATTTGTACGGAAAAGAGCAAACCGAAAGGGGAGGAACGGCGTTGACGGTTCGTGAGGAATATGAGGCGCTGGAAAAACAGATTTTGGCGCCGTATGCCGCCTTTGCCGCGGATAGCCGCGGCCGCGAGCGGGAGGAAACGCCCTGCCCGTACCGCACGGTGTATCAGCGCGACCGCGACCGGGTCATTCACTCGAAGTCGTTTCGCCGCTTAAAGCATAAAACGCAGGTGTTTCTCTCGCCCGAGGGCGACCACTACCGCACCCGCTTAACCCACACGCTCGAAGTGTCCCAAATTGCGCGGACGATTGCCCGTGCCCTTCACTTAAATGAAGATTTGACCGAGGCGATTGCGCTGTCGCACGACCTCGGTCACACCCCATTCGGCCACGCGGGCGAACGGGCGCTCAATGACCTGCTTCCCGGCGGGTTTCGCCACTATGAACACAGTGTGCGGGTGGTGGAACGGTTGGAGCACGGTGGCAAGGGACTGAACTTGACAGCCGAAGTGCGCGACGGTATTCTCTGCCACACCAAAGGCGCAACGGCAAAGACGCTGGAAGGGCGTATTGTCCGCTTCGCCGACCAAATCGCCTATATCAACCACGATATGGACGATGCGATGCGCGCCGGCGTGATGAGCGAAAACGACATTCCCGCCGACGTGCGCCTGTTGCTCGGTGAGACGCGCGCGCAACGGCTCGATTGCTTAATCGGCAACGTCATCAAGGCGAGCGACGGGGAGGATATTCGTATGGCACCCGCGGTGTATGAGGCGTTTACGACCCTGCACCAAACGATGTTCGACAAGCTATACTACAACCCTGTTGTCAAAGGGGAGGAGAAAAAAGCGGTGGAACTCCTGCAAACGCTGTTCCGTTATTTTGCGGAAAATCCCGCCGCTCTCCCGCCTGAATTTGCGCCCGTGGTCGAGGAGGAAGGCGCCGCGCGTGCCGCCGCCGATTACGTGGCAAGTATGACCGATAACTACGCGCTCGGCATTTACGACAGCCTCTTTGTTCCGCGCAGTTGGACGTTTAAGGCGTAAAGCCACTTGCCTTTGCAAAGGCAAAAACCTTACCATTTTGAAAGGAGGGACGAACGGTGCCCATTCCCGAAAGTTTTATCGCCGAATTGACCTCGCGGTGCGATATTGAATCGACCGTTTCCGCCTACGTCCCTCTGAAACGAGGCGGACGAACGCTGAAAGGGCTTTGCCCGTTTCACGGCGAAAAGACCCCGTCCTTTACCGTCTATCCCGAAACCGCCTCTTTTTACTGTTTCGGTTGCGGTGCCGGCGGCGACGTCATTACCTTTATCAAACGCATCGAAAATTTAGACTATCTTGACGCGGTGAAGTTTTTGGCAGACCGTGCGGGAATGACCGTGCCCGAATCCGCCCGTGTCAACGATGCCGAATCGAAGTTGCGGGTGCGGGTGTTGGAAGCGAACCGTGCCGCCGCCCGCTTTTTCCATGAGCAACTGTATTCTCCCGCCGGCGCAGAGGCGCTTGCGTACTACAAAAAGCGGGGATACACCGACAAAACCATTCGCCATTTCGGGCTCGGTTACGCGCCGAACGACTATTTTCAGTTGGCGAACGCCTTGCGGAAGCAGGGCTTCCGCGACGACGAACTGGTTGCCGCGTTTTTGTGCAAACGCGGGCAAAAAGGCGGCGTGTACGACGTGTTCCGTAATCGCGCGATGGTGCCGATTATCGACATTCGCGGCAACGTGATTGCGTTCGGCGGGCGGGTGCTCGACGACTCCAAACCGAAGTATATCAACACGTCGGATACGCCGGCATTCAAGAAAAGTCGCAACTTGTTTGCGCTCAACTTTGCCAAAGCGACCGGGCAAAAGGAATTGATTTTGTGCGAGGGGTATATGGACGTTATCGCCATGCACCAAGCGGGGTTTGAAAACGCCGTGGCGGCGCTCGGCACTTCCTTTACCGAGGAACACGCCAACCTGCTCGCGCGCTACACCGAAAACGTCACCATGATTTTTGACAGCGACGAAGCGGGCAAAAAAGCCACCCGCCGCGCGATTGACATTTTGCGCCCGACAGGGGTGGGAATTCGCGTGGTCAACATTCCCGATGGCAAAGACCCGGACGAATTTATCAAGAAAAACGGCGCGGAACGGTTCCGCAACCTGCTTCAAAAATCGGCGGGCGACGTGGAATACCGCTTAATCGAACTTGCCTCGCACCACGACTTGAAAACGGACGTGGGCAAGACGGAATATCTCAACGAGGCGGCGCGCCTGCTCGCTTCACTTGACGACCCGATTGAAAGCGACGTGTACGCCGGACGGCTTGCGCGCGAGATGGACATCCAAAAAAGCGTGATGACCGAGCGCATCAAGAACATCCGCGCCGGAAAAGAGCGGGCACAGCGGAAAAATCAGACGTCGCAGGTGCTTCGGGATGCGGCGAAGATGACCGGGTCGGTCAACCCCGAAGCGCGCGAGTATCCCCGCGCGGCGGCGGCGGAAGAAAAACTTATCGGCACGCTGCTTCGCCATCCCGATTTATTCAAGGAGGCGCAAAAATCGCTGCCTGCCGAAACGCTGACAACCGCGTTCAACAAGCGCTTGTATCAGTTGCTTTGTGACCGCTTTGCGGCGGGACTTTTGACGGAGTTGCCGTTTTTGGCGGAGGAGTATTCGCCGGAAGAAATGGCGTATATCACCAAAATGCAACAGGATGCGGCGCTTCAAACCGGCTCCAAAGAGGAGTTTGCGGCGCTTTGTGAGGTGCTGCGCGAGGAGCAGAGTGCGCGCGCGGTAAAAAACATTGGGGAGATGTCAAACGACGATATTCTCAAATATATCGAGAGTTTGAAAAAATAAAAAGTAAACCCGAAACGGGAGTGAATGCAGGAGGGCACGATTATGGCAAAAGACAAGAAACAAGTGTTGGATTTGGACGAAGAACTGGACCGTGAGGCGTTGGGGCTCACCGACGTCGTGGAGGAGGAGCCGGAGGAAGAACCGGATGTGCCGGCGCCGCTCAAAACGGATAAAGGGCAACTCAAAGATTTGATTGAGCTCGGCAAAGCCAAGGGCAAAATCACCATGCAGGAAATTATGGACACCATCGAGGATATGGACGTTGACCCCGACCAGGTGGACAAGCTGTATGAATCGCTCGAAGCCGCCAACGTGGAAATCGTGGACGATTTGCTTGACGAATCGCTTGAAAATTTGGCGCTTGTCAAAGTGAATAAGAACGACGACGAGGAAGAGAGCGAAAGCGAAACGCTGGTCGTGGACGACCCGGTGAAAGTGTACCTGAAAGAAATCGGTCGTGTGCCGCTTCTTTCGCCCGACGAGGAAGTGGAACTTGCCCGCCGCATTATGGAGGGAGACGAAACCGCGAAACAGCGCTTGTCCGAGGCAAACTTGCGCCTTGTTGTCAGCATTGCCAAACGGTACGTCGGACGCGGAATGTCCTTCCTTGACCTCATTCAAGAGGGCAACCTCGGTCTTATCAAAGCGGTTGAAAAATTCGATTATACCAAAGGGTTCAAGTTCTCCACCTATGCGACGTGGTGGATTCGTCAGGCGATTACCCGCGCGATTGCCGACCAGGCGCGCACCATCCGTATTCCGGTGCACATGGTGGAGACCATCAACAAGGTGAAAAAGACGTCCAGCGTGCTGTTGCACAAAAACGGACACGAGCCTACGGCGGAAGAAATCGCCAAAGAGCTGAACTTGGAAGTGGCGCGCGTGCGCGAGATTATGCGCGTGGCGCAAGAGCCGGTGTCGCTCGAAACGCCGATTGGCGAGGAAGAGGACAGCCACCTCGGCGACTTTATCCCCGACGAGGAAGCGCCTGCACCGGCGGATGCCGCATCAAGAATGCTTTTGAAAGAGACGCTGACCGGTGTGCTCGAAACGCTGACCCCGCGCGAGGCGAAAGTGCTCCGCTTGCGCTTTGGTCTGGAAGACGGCCGCCCGCGCACGTTGGAAGAAGTGGGCAAAGAATTTGACGTGACCCGCGAACGTATTCGTCAAATTGAAGCGAAAGCCCTCCGCAAACTGCGCCATCCGAGCCGGAGTAAACGGCTGAAAGATTTTCTCGATTAAGGAGCCTACGCGATGCATATCAATTTGGAATCGGACTATGCGGTGCGCCTTGTGCGGGTGCTTGCGCAGTCGCCTGACCGGTTGGACGGAAAAACGCTTGCCGCGCGTGCGGGCGTGTCGCCGCGGTTCACGCTGAAAATTATGCAAAAACTGGTGGCGGCGGACATCGTGGTTTCCTACAAGGGCGCGCACGGCGGTTACGTGCTCCGTCGCCCGGCGAACGAGGTGACGATGCGCGCCGTGATTGAGGCGGTGGAGGGGCAATATCGTTTCAGCCGCTGTCTCGACAGCAACTACGAATGTGGGTGTTCTGAGGGAGAACGGTGCCCGTTTCAGACCACTTTTGATGAAATCACCAAAATGGTAACGGAAAAATTAGAAGAAACGACGTTTGACCGTTTGATTTGAAAACGGCGTCAAAAGGCGGCGCAAGAAAGAGGTTTTGCGCCGCCTAATCAGGGGTTGTGCACATTGCACAACCCCTTTTATATAGGGAATTTCAAAAAAATTAAGAAAAATGCACAAAAAAAGGGAGAATTCTGTTGACATTTGTGATGATTTTTTGTATAATTCGTGTATACGAGTGTGCCTTTTCCTCCGTTTTCTTGTGAAAAGGCACAAAAATCCCCTCCGAAATGAAAAATCGGCAGGGTGGGCGTGCCTTTTTGCGCGCTTTTTTCGTTCGGACTGACCGGCGGCAACGAAACGTGTTTCCAGCCTCCGCAGTTATATATTTTAGGTTATTTTTAAGTGTAAATCACTTGAAAGGGGAAATTTTTATGAAACATCTGTTGAGAATCCTGTGCACCTTGGCGGTACTGTCGCTTATGGTCTGCTCGTTCGCGGCTTGCGACGGCAAAGACCCCGGTAAATCCGGTGACGGCGGCGACGTGATTGACGGCAAAGGCCAGACAATCACCATCGCCACTCCTCGTGTCGTCGACCTGACCCCGGGTGTCAGCGACGAGACCGACTTGCTGATTAAACGCATCGGCGAGGTGGAGAAGAAGTACAACATCAAAATCGCCTTTGAGTCCGAAATCGACCAGAGCGACTACTGGGATGCCATGGTTGCCAAAGCGATGGCGGGCGAAGTGTTCGGCGATATCATGTTGATTTACCCCTACTTCCTCGATGAGTGGGTTGCCGGTAACATCGTGGCGGACATCGCGCCCATCGCCGAGAAAGTCGGCGTCGACTGGAACGACGGCAGCTGGGACAAACAGGTGCTTGAAACCGGTACGTTCGGCAAAAAAATCTATTCGTTCTGCCGTGAGCAGACCGCGCTGACTGCCGGTCTTATCTACAACACCCAGCTTTTGAAGAAAGCCGACCTCGAAGATCCGAGCGTGTGGGTGGAAAAAGACCAGTGGAACTTCGACAAACTCGAAGAGTATGCGAAGAAAATGACCATCACCGATGCGGACGGCAACATCAAACAATACGGTCTGTCCACCACTACTTGCGAATTGTTCATGGGTTGCTACATTCTCGCCAACGGCGCGACCGCGGTCGAGTATGACGAAAAAGGCTATCCGAAACTGACGCTGGACAGCGCCAAATCGCTGGAAGCGCTCAACACTTTCAACACCATGCTCAACACCGACCACACGGTGGAATGCCTCTCCTGCCTGAGCAACTGGGAAGAAGCCGCCAAAGCGTTCTGCAACGGCGAAGTCGGTATGCTCGTGTGCGAAGAGTGGGTCATTGAATACATCCGCGACGTGATGAACGAGGCGGGCAACGGCGAAGATTATGCGCTGACCTACTTCCCGAAAGGCCCGAACGGCAAAGAGTACGTGGATGCGTCCTTCGGTGGTATGACCGAGTACTTCATCTACAACAGCGGCGACGCTGAGAAAGAAGAACTCGCGTTCCGCGTCTACTGCGATCTGTATGCTCCGAACGAGGATATCAGCAAAGAAGAACAGGTTGCCACCACGGCGGAAAGCCTCTTCTCTGATGAAAACTCCGTGGAAGTCTATAAAGACATTATCCTCAACAACAAGTCCGAGTCTTTGAATATGTATAAACTCGGTTTGAACGTCCGCGAGGACTTCAAAAACGTGTTCCGCGGCATCTGCAACAACGTCGGTACGCCGCAATCCATTATCAACTCCATCAAGACTGAGGTGGAGACCTATATGGAAGAAAGCACGTACTGGTTGCAAGTGAAAGAACAAAACGGAGACTAATTAAGACTTTACCCGTTTCCACCGCGCATTTTTGCGCGGTGGAATTCGGTGTTTGTTTTGCAAAACCACAGATAGGAGGAAATCAGTTTGCGAAGCCTGACTAAAAAAACGGCTTGTGTGTTGCTGGCGCTGTCGATGCTGTTGACCGTTGCTTGCCCGGCACTCGCGGAGGAAGATGCGTCACCGATGATGACGGCGACCGCTCCGGTGAGTTTCAATGCGGGTGCGGCGACAACCGCGACAAAGACCGCAACCGCTTCGGCAGGAACGGCGGGAGAGGTGGATTCGTCCACCATTGCGCTGATGGAGGCGCCGTCCTACAAAGAGTTCCTGAATTCCGAGGGAGCCGAAACCGAGAATGAGGCGATGGGCCTCGGCAACTCTGCCGGAAAAGACGTGACGGTGCCGTTGTCTTCCGTGACGGGAAAATGCACGAAAGACGCGAACGGTGACGTGGCGATTGAGGAAGAAGGGTACGCGGTTATCGCGCTCCCGTCCATTCCCGCCGGTCTCTACCAAATCAAATTGGAATACGACGTGGATGACACGCGTACCCGCGACGTGGAGTGCGCGCTCTTGCTGGACAATGCGCTTCCCTATGAGGAAACCCGCGATTTGACCCTTTCGCGTATGTGGCGCAATGACGGCGACATCCAACAGGACGCCAACAACAACGACGTCAAACCGTCGCAGGTAACCGTTCCGTTTGAAGAGCGCGGCTATCTCACGAAAACGCTCAAAGACTCCGCCGGATATTATTCGGAGGGGCTGCTGTTCAACTTTGACGGTGTCAAAGAACTGACGTTTGTCAGCCTGCGTGAGAGTGTGAAAATCCACTCGATTACGCTCGTTTGCCCGAAACCGCTGATTTCCTACGCGGAATATGCGAAAGCGCATCCGGATAACGGCAATAATGCGGCGAAAACGCTGCCGGTCATTCAGGGTGAGGCGTGCGACTACAAGAGCGACGCTACCTTGACCCCGCAGGAAGACCGCAGCTCGCCGATGACGGCCCCGCGTGAGGGCAGCAAAATTCGCCTGAACTACATCGGCGGCAACAACTGGTCGACCGCCGGACAGGAAATTGTCTGGTCGTTTACGCCGGAAGAAACCGGGTTGTATGAATTGCGGATGCGTTGCCGCCAGATTTATTCGAGCGACTTGTACTCTGCCCGTACACTCCGCATCAACGGGGAAATCCCGTTTGCCGAAGCGGCGGACATCCACTTTACCCACAACAACGGATGGATTATCTACACCGTGTCGGTGGGCGAGGAAGCTTGCAAGTTCTACTTCGAAGCGGGTCAAAAATACGAGCTCTCCATGTCGGTGACGCTCGGTGACTTCGGCCCGACACTTGAACGCCTCGAAAACAGCGTGGCGGCGCTCAACGATATCTACCGCGAACTCATCATGGTGATGAGCTCCACACCGGATACCGACCGTGACTACGAACTTGAAAAACTCATCCCGGACGTGCTTGAAGGGATGAAAGTGCAAGCCAAAGAGTTGAATGAGATTGCCGATTCCGTTAAGGCGATTTCCGGTTCGTCCGGTAGTTCTCTTTCGGCGATTACCAAAACCGCCATCCAGCTCGACAGCTTCTACGAGGAGCCGAACACCATCGCTTCTCAGCTGAAATACTACAAAGATAACATCGCATCGCTTAGTGAAGTGATGACCGCCGCGCAAGCGCGCCCGCTCGACGTGGACTACATCTCCATTGCGAGCCCGTCAGACGCCAAACCGAAAGCGGACGGTACTTTCTTCCAGAAAATCTGGTACCAAGCGCAGTTGTTCGTGGCTTCCTTTGTGGAGGATTACAACAGCCTTGCCGGTACCGGCGGCGAATCGTCGGTGACATTGACGGTGTGGACGACCCTCGGTCGTGACCAGGCGTCGATTATCAACGAATTGGTTCGCTCCCGCTACACCCCGAACACCAAAGAAACCACCGGTACGCAAATCGGCGTCGATTTGCAGGTGGTTCCGGTGGACGCGCTGATGCCGTCCGTTGCCGCAGGCAACGGCCCGGACGTTTTGCTCAACGCCACCGCAAAATTGCCGGTGGAATATGCGATGCGCGGTGCTTCTGCTAACTTGCGCGAGATTGTCCCCGAAGACGAGTTGCAGGAAGTGCTCGAACGCTTTACCGACTATGAGCAGGCGATTGTGCCGTTCACCTTTAACGACGGTAACGGTGACGGGCTCTATGCATTGCCTGACCAGTATCTCTACACGGTGCTGTTCTACCGCACCGACGTGCTTCAAGAACTCGGCATTACGCCGCCCACCATCGAAAATCCGTGGTCGTGGGAAGATCTCATCGACATTCTGCCGACCTTGCAGAGCAATAATATGTCGGTGCTGATGGAGACCGGTGACAAGACCGGTGCCGACGTGGAGCAGTACGGTATCAACACCTACATCATCTTCTTGTATCAGTACGGCGGTAAGTTCTACACCGATGACCGCACCGCATCCGCTATCAACAGCGAAAACGCGGTGGAAGCGTTTGAGTATTGGACGAACTTCTACACGAGTTACGGTTTGCCCACCAACTTCGACTTGCTCTCCCGTTTCCGTACGGGTGAGTCCCCGATTTTGCTCAGCGACTTCTCCTTCTACAACAACTTGGCGGTCTCCGCACCCGAACTGAAAGGGTTGTGGCAGATGGCGCTCGTGCCCGGCACGATACAGAAGGACGGCACGATGAACAAGACCACGAAGGGCGGCGGTACCGCGGTCATCCTGATGGATGCGGCGGAGAATAAAGACGCCGGTTGGGACTTTATGAAGTGGTGGACGTCGACCGAAACCCAGTCCACTTACGCTCAGAACCTCGAATCTTTGCTCGGTACGGCGGCACGTTATGCGACCGCGAACAAAGAGGCGTTTAACTCGCTTGCTTGGTCGAAGACCGAACTTGAAGTGCTGAACGAGGAATCCCAGTACGCGGCGACCATTCCGGAAACGCCCGGTAGTTACTATATGCCGCGTCACATTAACAACGCATTCCGTGCGGTGTGCATCAAAGAAAACAAAGAGGATGCCCGCGAGGCCATTCTCAAATATGCACAGATTATCACGGATGAAATTTACGATAAACGAACCGAATTCGGTTTGCCGACGGAATGAGGGATGAAACGATATGAAGAATGAAAAATCGCCGTTGCTGAGTGATTGGCGACAGACCTGGAAACGGGACCGTGTCGCATACGGCTTTTTGATTCCGTATGCGGTGTTCTTCCTGGTTTTCACCGTCTTGCCCGTCGTCATCTCGATTATCTACGGCTTTACTTACTACAACATCTTCCAGCCGACCAAATGGATTTGGTTTGACAACTACGTTCGCCTTATGACCCGCGACAGCGTGTTCCCGATTGCGTTGCAGAACACCCTGAAATTCGCTATCATCTGCGGACCGGGCGGATATATCCTCTCCTACTTGGTGGCTTGGATGATTAACGAGGTCTCTTCGAAAATCCGAATGATCTTCGTTCTTATCTGCTACTCGCCGACGATTGCCGGTTCCATCTACGTCGTGTTCAGCGTCCTGTTCTCCGGTGACGCTTACGGTTACATCAACAGCGCGCTGATGGAATACGGTATCATCGAAAAACCGATTGAGTGGCTGACCGACCCGAACTACATCGCGACCGTTATCATCATCTGCGTGCTGTGGGGTTCCATGGGCGCCGGCTTCCTTTCCTTCGTTGCCGGTTTCCGCACCATCGACACCCAGTTTTACGAAGCCGCCGCCATTGACGGCCTCAAAAACCGTTGGCAGGAACTGTGGTACGTCACCCTGCCGATGATGAAACCGCAGTTGTTGTTCGGTGCGACAATGAGCATTACCAGCGCGTTCTCTATCCACCAGCAGACGATTGCCCTTGCGGGTTATCCGTCTACGGAGGACGCGGTTACCACCATCGTCAACTTGATGGTGGACTATGGTTATCAACGTTTTGACTTGGGCTATGCTTCGGCAATGGCGACCGTGCTCTTCTTAATGATGCTCGTGTCGCGCTGGCTCATCAATAAACTGATTGCGAGGACCGGCACATGAGTAAGAATAAGAAAAAACTTAACAATCCGATTCTCAACGCGATTGGTCGTTTCTTCAAAACGATCGGCGGCGGTCTCAAAAAGGTGGGTTTGAAGATTCGCCGGTTCCTGCGGCATCTGTTTGCCGTGAAATCCATGCGCTCGCTGCAAGGCGACATTTTGGCAATTATTTTCCTCGTGCTGTTCTGCTGCGTTATGGCGGTGCCGATGATTTACGTTATCTGTAACGCCTTTAAGCCGTATGACGAGTTGTTCCTGTATCCGCCTCGTTTCTTCGTGAACAACCCCACGTTCGATAACTTCCAAAACTTGTCCATTGCGATGAGCAACTCCTACGTGCCGTTCTCCCGTTATTTCTTTAATACATTATTTATAACGATTGTCGGCACGGGTTTGCACGTCATCTTTGCTTCGATGGCGGCCTACTCCCTTGAAAAAATCCACTTCAAAGGACAGAATGCGTTCTTCAGCTTGGTTGTTGTGGCGTTGTTGTTCACTCCGAACGTCACATCCATCCCGAACTTCATCATTATGTCCCGCTTGCACCTCGTGGATACCTACTGGGCGCTCGTCTTCCCGGCAATCGGTGCTTCGATGGGTCTGTTCCTGATGAAACAGTTTATGTCCAGTATCCATAACGCTATGCTGGAAGCCGCTCGTATCGACGGCGCCGGCGAGCTGAAAATCTTTTTCACTATCGTGATGCCGAACGTCAAACCGGCGTGGTTGACGCTCATCATCTTCTCGGCAACCGACCTGTGGAACAACACGGGCGGCGTTCTTATCCGTACCGAGGAAATCAAACCCCTCGCCTTCGCGTTACAACAGATTTCGCAAGGCGGTCTCGCCCGCGCGGGCGTGGCAGGTGCCATCAGCGTGCTCCTTATGAGCGTGCCGATTATCCTGTTCATCGCGACCCAAAGCCAGGTTCTTGATACCATGGCTTCCTCCGGTATTAAAGAGTAAAGAACTGTCGTCAAATTCCGCAGAAGGGAGAAACAACTATGAGAAAACACTTACTCTGTCTGGTGCTGACGGTGTGCCTGCTCGTGTGCTCGGGAATTTCGGTGTGTGCCGAACCCGCCGCGCAGGCCGTTGCCGCGGCGCCGACAGGCGAGGTGGCCTCGTCGGTGGAAATGCCGACGTCGGCGTTCGCCTCGTATACTTACGACTGTTGGGGCAACACCATTGAGTGCCCGAACCCCTACTCCTTGATTCGCAAGGTGGACGGGGTGGCGCTCGGTGTGGGCGACCTCAAAAAAGTCATTGACGTCTATGCGAAAGACGGGTTTATCTACCTTACCGCCAACGGCGATACCGAGAAAGATAACGCCCTCATCAAAATGGACGAACAACTGAACCTGGTGTCCGATTGGCGCGGGTATTACGACGGCGGCAAGTTTGTGCCGTTCGGAAAACCGTGCGGCATCTTCGTCACCGACGAAGGGATGATTTACGTCACGGATACCAGCACCTACAACATCTACTGCTTCTCGGTGGAGGGCAAAGGTGCTTCGGCGAAACTCAATTTGGAAAAGACCATCGGCGCGCCGAGCGTGGAGGACAGTTCCATTATTGACGAAGAATTCGTGGAACGCTACATTCCCTCGAAACTGGTGGTGGACCGCACCGACCGTATCTACGTCGTGGCAACCAACGTCAACGAAGGTATCGTGACCTTCAACGACGAGGGCAAGTTTGACGGTTTCCTTGCCGCCGGCAAGGTCACCATCGACCCCTTCACCAAGTTTATGAAGAAATACGTCTACACCGAAGAGCAGAGAAGACGTATCGAAACCTTCGTCCCGATTAACTACAACAACATTGATTTGGACGCTTCCGGCTTTATCTATTCGACCTTGGCGGCAAGCAACGAATCGACGGTGCTTGCCGAAATCAAGGCGAAAAAGGGAACGGAGCAAGGTGCGCTGGTTCGCCGTCTGAATATGATGGGTTCCGACATCCTGAAACGCGACGGATATATGCCGCCTATCGGCGATGCCGACGTCGTGGATACGATGCAGAACAAAGATGCCAGCTATCAAGGTCTTTCCCAGATTACCGACGTGTCGTGCGGCTCCTACGGAACGTACGCGCTGCTCGATAACAACCGCAACCACGTCTTTGTGTATAACTTCGAGGGCTATCTGCTGTATGCGTTCAGCGGCCCGGACGTTTCCGCCGGCGGTATGAAAACGCCGATTGCGCTCGCGCAAAGCGGCGAGTACATCTACGCGCTGGACAGCAACAGCCGTTCCATCTTCATGTATAAACAAACGGCGTTTGCCCGGTCCGTTATGAAAGCCATTCAGCTCGAAAAAGACGGCCAGTATTCCGCCGCTTCCGACGTGTGGAGCGAAGTGCTTGACTACGACGCGACGTATGACCTCGCGTATTTGGGTCTCGGCAAAACCGCTTACTGGAAAGGCGATTTTGAGAAAGCCGCGGAGTTGTTCAAATTGTGTAACAACCAAACGTGGTACTCCAAAGCCTGGTCGGAACTGCGTAAAGACGTTCTCGCTAAATGGTTTATGCCCATTGTGATGACCATTCTCGGCATTATCGTTCTGGTGTTTGCCGTGAAAATCACAAAGAGCGTAAAGGCGAAACGAAAGGGGGCGGAGGATTGATGAAAAACTGGAAAAACAATAAGACGCTGAAAGGTCTTAAATATTCCGGCAACATCATCTCCCACCCGATTCAAGGCGTGTATGAAATGCGTTTTGAGGGGCAGGGAGACCTCGGGGCGTGCATTATTCTTATGTGCCTCTTCGTTCTCTCGGTCATTTGCAAGCAGGTATATACCGGCTTCATATTCAACGGCGTGAACGAGCGGACGTACAGCGTGGTGCGCGAAATCGCCAACGTGCTGTTCCCGTTCTTCCTGTGGTGTATCGCCAACTGGTCGGTCACCGCGTTGGTGGACGGCGAGGGTCGCTTCCGCGACATCTATATGTCGCTGTGTTACGCGACGGTACCGTGCATCGTGACCAACTTCCTCTATATTCCGGCGAGCTATTGGTTTACTGCCGAAGAGTCCGGCTTCCTCGGTATCATCAGCGGTATCGGAACGGTCTTCTTCCTGATTTATGCGTTCGTCGGCAACTTGACGGTGCACCAGTTCACGTTGACGAAAGCGCTGTTTACGGTGCTTCTCACGTTGTTTGGTATGGTGTTTATTATGTTCTTGATGGTACTGTTCGCGAGTATGTTTGACTCGCTGTACAGTTACATCGCGGGCGTGATTACGGAAATTCAGTTAAGGGTGTGAGCAAGATGAAAGGACAAACATGTAAACGGTTTTTGGCGTTTTTGGCAGTCCTGTGTCTTGCCCTCGGCTTGACGGGATGCGCCGGAACGACCGCGTTGTTTACGTCGATGACGTTGAAAGACGTGAACACGTGGCCGACCAACGACCAAAAATACGTCCAACAGGACAGCGATTTCGGGCTGAAAAATATGACCGAAATGGCAAAAGACGGCGATTTGACGTTGTATTTCAACGAAAAGACCACCGAAGTGGCGGTGAAAACGGAGGATGGTTCGGTGTGGTATTCCAACCCGCAAAACCGCAACTCGTTTAACCAAAACAAACTGGGCACCTATTCCTCCCAGTTGCTCGTAACCACCATCGGTACGACTACCGAGACGGTGACCGAGGAAAACAACTTTGAGGAAAGCGTCCAGTACGGTCAGTTCCAAGTGGAGAAACAGGATAAAGGCTTCAAAATCCGTTATCTGTTCGGTAAAAAGCAGAATGTGCCGCTTTACCCGCAGGCGATGACGGTGGAGAAGTTCGAAGAAATCCTCGGCACTCTCAAAAGCACGTCTGACCAGTACAAATTCAAAAAATACTACTCGCTTGTGGACTTGAAAACCATCGACGACCCGCAGACCAAATCGGCGATTACGGAAAAATATCTGAACGCCGAAGAACTCGGTCAGTTGCGTGTGCTGAAAACTTCGCCGTCCACCATCGAAAAGAAAAACGTCCTCAAATATTTAGAGGCCGCCGGCTTTACGATGGAAGACCGCGAGGCGCAACTGGAAGCAGTTGGGTACGTGGATCAAGAGGGCGTCACCAACTATTACACCGTTTCGATGGTGTATACGCTGAAAGACGGTCGCCTCGTGGTGGATGTGCCCACCGACGAAATCAAAACCACCGGCGGTGTCATCATTCAGGGCATTTCGGTGCTGCCGCACTGGAACACGCTTGACGGGATGAAGACAAGCGAAATGCTGCTGCCGGACGGTTCGGGTGCTATTGTGAAACTCGGCGAGACCGCCGCTTCCGGCACCTCGGTGTATCAAGAGAAATTCTACGGTCGCGATTTCGCGCAGAGCCAAAAGACCAACACCTCCGAGAAAAAGAATCTCTATTTCCCGATGTACGGTCTGTCCAACAAGGATGGCTCCATGTACGCGACGGCGACCGGCGCGGATGCGACCGCGTATTTGACGGTCAACCCCTGCACCAGCAAAACGGCACCGGGCTACGGTGGGTTCTACTTCCAAATGGTGGACACCGAGCAGGTGCGTATGAATGCGGAAGACACCGATACCGTGACGACCTACGCCAACGAAGCGGTGCTTGACCCGATTCAAATGGACTTCACCTTCTTGCCGAAAACGGCGACTTCGTGGGTGAGCATTGCGGAAAGTTACAAAGCCCGCTTGCTGGCAGAGGGAAAACTTCCCGAAGCCGCAACGGCGGAGAAGATGCCGCTTTCGGTCGAGTTTGTCGGTGCGATTGACGATATCAAAACCGTCGTGGGTGTGCCGACTGAGTACATCGTTCCGCTCACCACCTTTAAGCAGGCGGAGGAGTTGACCCGTGAACTCGCCGAGATGTTCCCGAACAACGAGCTCATCATCCAGTACGATGCGTGGGCGAGCGGCGGTGTGAAATCGGTGCTCCAAAGCAAGGTGAAAACGGAGAAAAAACTGGGCTCGGCATCGGCGATGAAATCGCTTGCCGACACCGTGAAAGAAGTGGGCGGAACCTTCTACCCGCTGGCGGATACCCAGTACATCTACCGCAACAAACTGTTTGACGGATTTACGACCACTTCGGGTGCGGCGCGCGGTATTCTCCGTGAGTCGGCGTTCAAAGCGGATTTCAACGTCAGCAACTTTATGGCGGATGAGGACGGCTTCTACGGCTACCTCCTCTCGCCGAAGAAGAGCGAGCAGACGCTCCGCAATTTCCTCGACAGTTACGATGCGAAACTGGATACCGATTCGGTGGGTCTCACCTATATGGCATCCGACTTGTCCGGTGACTATTCCCGTGACAATTTCGTGACCCGTAATGAAGCCAAAGCCAATACGGAAAAATTGCTGGCGGATGTCTCCAAAGACCGCAGACTCTTGGCGCGTGGCGCAAACGAATACGCGCTGGCGGCGCTTGACGTGGCGTCGGAACTCCCGATGACCAGCAACGCGCATCCGATTATCGCGTACAGCGTGCCGTTTACCCAGATGATTCTCTCGGGTGCGGTTACCTACACGGCGGATGTGTGGAACGCCGAAGCGGATTCCACTTACTACATGTTGCAATGCATCGAGACCGGCAGTGTGCCGGACTTCTCCGCTATTGCCGCGGATAACAGCCACGTGAAGTACACGAAATACGACCAGTATTACGCGGTGACTTTCGCCACCATCAAAGACCGTATGAAAACGGTGACCGACACCGTGACCGACGCGCTGTCCGACGTTTACGGACAGAAGATGACCGGTTACGAGCGGTTGTCGAACAACGCGGTTGCCGTCACTTATGAAAACGGCAACGGTGTGGTGGTCAACTACGGCGATACGGAGCTGAACAGCCCGTACGGTAAAGTGGATGCCGGCAGTTATCTGAAATTCAACACGGCGAAAGGAGGGGATGCACAATGAGTAAAAACAAAAACGCTGTGAAATCCCCGCGCCGTAGCGGCGGCCGCTTGATGACCCGCCGTAACAACACCGGTTGGGCGTTTATCGCGCCGTTCCTCATCGGTTTCCTGCTGTTCTATGCCATTCCGCTCGTGCAGTCGCTGGTTTTCAGCTTCAACGACATCAAAATCGTCGGCGCGACCGGTTACACGCTGGAACCGAAAGGGTGGGCGAACTACAACCACATTTTGTTCGTTGACCCGAGCTTCATCAAACGTCTGATGACCGCGATTGAGAATATGGCGCTCGATACCATCATCGTGGTGCCGTTCAGCTTCTTCTCCGCCTTGATTTTGAGCCGTGAGTTCAAAGGTCGTGCGGCGGCGCGTGCTATCTTCTTCCTGCCCGTTGTGCTCTCTACCGGTGTTCTCGCGTCGATGGATTCCAACAGCTTGATGGATCAGCTGATGGCGCGTAGCGCGTCGGATGCCGCCAACGCGATGGGAAGCGGATTCTCCTCGTCGGAAGTGGTGAACAAACTGCTGGAAGGCAGTATGCCGGAGAGCATCATCAAGTTTATGACCGATTTGAGCGGTAAGTTGTACGACGTTATCATCAAATCCGGTTTGCAGATCATCATCTTTATGAGCGGTCTGAACACGATTTCCCCGTCCATTTACGAGTCGTCCAGCATTGAGGGCGCTACCGCTTGGGAAAACTTCTGGAAGATTACTTTCCCGATGTGCGGCCCGTACCTCTTACTGAACGTGATTTACACGATTATCGACTCGTTCACCAACATTTCCAACCCGGTTATCAACCACGTGAAGAACCAGATGGCCGGCTTGAAAGACTTCGGAACGGCAATCGCCTCGGTGTGGGTGTATTTCATCATCATCGGCATCGTACTCGGCGTTGCGTTCGCGTTGATGGCAAAGAGGGTGTTTTATCATGAGTAATAACGAAACGGTACAGGTCGCCCAGAAACGCGCTTTTTTGGGTAGTTCCTATAAACGCAGACAAATGATTACCAAAGCGGCGGGCTTCATCTTCCGCTTGGCGTTTGTCATCGGCGCATGCTTCCTTATCCTGCAACCGCTGCTTATGAAAGTCTCCGTTTCGTTTATGAGCGTGAAAGACGTTTACGACCAGACCGTTAAGGTCATTCCGAAAGTCTTTACAATCTCGAACTACTCGGATGCTATCGTCATTGCCCGTTTCTGGGGCAACCTCGGACGGTCGTTCCTCCTTTGCCTTGTGGCGGGGTTGACGCAGACCTTCTCCTGCACGGTGGTGGGCTACGGTTTCGCTCGTTTCCACTTCAAAGGACGTGACATCTTGTTCGTCCTCGTCATCATCTGTATGGTGGTGCCGACGCAAGTGGTGCTGATTCCGCAGTTCTTGAACTTCAAAATGTTCAATATGAACGGCGGATTGTGGCCGTTTATCTGCCTCGGTCTTACGGCGTGTGCCGCGCGGTGCGGACTGTATATCTACCTTGTCCGTCAGTTCTTCCGCGGTATCCCGAAAGAGGTGGACGAAGCCGCCGCTATCGACGGCGCCGGCCCGTTCAAAACCTTCTTCCTGATTATGCTTCAATCGGCGGTGCCGATTATGGTGACGGTGTTCCTTTTCTCCTTTGTGTGGCAATGGGGCGACAACACCTACACCAACTTGTTCTACAGCCCGAATACGCTTGCCAAGATGCTGAACAGTATCGCCTATGCGTTTGACCAAAAACAGACGTCCGGCACGGTGAGTATTATCGCGGCGCAGGATAAAGAAGCCTACAAAGACATCGTAACCGCGACGACGACGCTGATGTGTATCGTCCCGCTCTTGGTGCTCTATCTGTTCTCGCAGAAATTCTTTATCCAATCCATCGAGCGCACGGGTATCGTCGGCTGACGACATTCCCGTAAACGCATTGTACAAAGGGGCCGCACCCCCGTGGTGGGGGTGCGGTCATTTGTGCAAAAGCGGCCGTTTGCGCGAGAAAGAGTCGCCCGGTTGAACGACCCCTTTTCGCTTTTGTATATGCCTGTTTCAGGTACCACATTTCAACCCTTTTCAAGACACACTTTCTCGCTCCTTGAATGAGAGTGGGGAAGTGGTTAGGAGGATTCTATGCAGCCGGAACTTTTCGAGCGCCTCAACACGCTGTCTCAGGCGTATGCGGGCGCGATGAGCGGAGAATACGATGACGCGAAAATCCCGTCGGGATGTTATTATATCTCCAAACGCGACATTTTGTCGCTTCCGCGGGACGACGGCGAAAACCGTTACGTCTACGGCAACGACGGGTTTAACTTTTGGGCGTATACGTCGGGCTATATGCACTGCAACGACGGTGCGTTCAGTCCGCTTCTTTACAGCGCCGAGGGGCAAGAACCCCGTGCAGCGTGGTTTGCGGGTATCAAAACCGCCGCGGGCTACAAGACGTTTCCGGTGTTTGCCGCTCCGTATCAGGACGATGACGTGAAACGCTACACCGTCTTTAATTCCTCCTGCGTGACCTACGTGGCGGAGGCGGAGGAGATGCGTTTTTCCGTGCGTGTGTTCACGACCAAAGACCGTAAAATGCTCTTTACCGCCACGGCGGAAAACCTGGGAATCGAGAAAAAAGAGTGTTGGCTCGCCTCGTATTTCTGTCCGCATTTGGAATTTACACTCGGTGAGTGCGGCGAGACCCGCTGGTTTAAGGAAATTCGTGTCGGTGACAAACCGGCGAACGGCGGACTGCCGCCGTTTACGGCGCAAATCCGCGTGATGGTGAGCCGCACGAAACAAGTGAGCAACTTCGGCGTGTGGTCGCGTGCGTTTGAAATCGAAAAGGGCACCCTTTGCGATACGCAGGAAAACACCTCCCGCTTTTCGGTGGTGGGTGGTGTCCACGGGAGCCTTCACTCTGCATTTAAGAACTTTACCGGCAAATGGAACAACGCCAAAGACGTCACCGTGTTTAACGACGTGGGCGTGTTTGCTGACTCGTTCCAAATGGTGTTGGAACCCGGTGGACGGGCGCGCTCAGATGCGCAACTGACCTACACCATCCGTTGCGAGGATACGGCGCCGCTCGCGGAACTGCTGAAAAACACCGTGTCCGCCGCCGAGACGGATGCCTACCTCGCCGCGATTGACGAGCTGGAATCCTCGAAACACGACGATTTTGAGATGGCGTTCCAAAACTTGCAATCGGGCAATTTGACGGACGGCAAACTCAATCATTTCTTTGAACATCTCAAAAAGCAGATTGAATTTTGCGCGATGCTCAAAGGCTACGCCCAAACGGGTGCCGGCTCGCTTATCGGCATCCGCGACGTGATGCAGGCGCTGGAAGCGTACCTCATTTGGCGGCCGGAAGACAGCCGCAAAAAGATTTTGGAAGCGATTAGTTTCACCGACCCGTCCGGTCGTTGCCCGCGGCAATATTCGTTGCCCGCGTACGAGGGGGATATTCCCCGTATGGACGTGCGCCCGTTCATTGACCAGGGCGTGTGGGTGATTTCCACCATCGTGACCTACCTCAAATTTACCGGCGATTTCTCCATTTTGGAGGAGGATTGCGGTTATTACGACATCTTGAACAAAAACCCCGGTGCGCCGCTGACCGGCGAGGGGCTTGTCCGCCCGAGTGCAGAGCACGACACGGTGCTTGACCATATGCTCCGCATCCTCGAATACCTCCTGCGCCAAATCGACGGGGAGACGGGGTGCGTGCGGGTGCTGTTCGGCGACTGGAACGACGCGCTTGACGGGCTCGGCGTATCCAAAGACCCGGACACCGAGTACGGCACCGGCGTGTCGGTGATGGCGTGCTCGCAGGTGTGGCAAAACCTAAACGAAATGATAGAACTGCTCGGTCGGTTGGATGCCAAACGCTATGCCGAGCGCATTGAGCGTTACAAACAAGTTGCCGACCGCATGGAACAAGGGCTTCGCACCTATGGCGTGGTGGAAAACGACAAAGGTGTCAGGCGGATTGTCCACGGTTGGGGCGACCACCGCGACTATCTCGTGGGCAGTTTCTGCGACCCCGACGGGAAAGACCGCGTGAGTAGTACCTCGCTCGCCTTTTGGGTGATGACGGGACTTTTGCAAAAAGACCCGTCGATGCGCTGGCAAATTCGGGACGACCTGATGTCCCTCGACACAAAATACGGTATTTTGACCTTCTCTCATCCCTTTGCGGAGGATGCGGTGGGCTTCGGCCGTATCAATAAGCTCCCCGCCGGCACCGCCGAAAACGGCGCGGTGTACGTTCACGCTTCTATGTTCGCCATTATGGCGCTGTTCCGTATGGGATTTGCGGAAGACGGGTGGAAAGAGCTTGTAAAGGCGCTCCCCATTACACACGAGTTTACCTCGCTGTCGCCGTTCGTGATGCCCAACTCCTACGGTTACAACGCGGCGCTGAACATTGACGGCGATTCGATGAACGACTGGCAGACGGGCAGTTCCAACGTCACGATGAAACTGTTTGTGCGTGACGTGCTCGGTATTTGCCCCGAATACGACGGCGTGTGTATTCGCCCCGCCGCAAAAGGCCCGTTCGACGGGTTGGAGGGGAAGGTGCTTGTAAGGGGCAAACCCTTGACAGTAAAAATTCGCCGTGTCACGGGGGATACTGCCCGTTTCTTCTTGAACGGGGTGGAACAACCGTGCATTTTCGACGAAAATCTTCAGACGTGGAGTCTGTTCTTACAAAACGACCAAATCGAGAAAGGAGCAAGCGTCATTGCGGAACTCCCGCGCTGACCGGTGAAAGCGTATGAAAGACCAAAACGACTTGCGAAATCGCGAACTCCAATCCCGTCCCGGCATTGCCGGCGAGGTGGACGGAAAAAAGTTTGATATTGGTACCTGGTGGTGGGATTTGTCCGGCATTAAAGGCTTTGCCCGCGGTGTCGGCCACGAGCAGATTATGCGCCACCTCAAAAACAACCACGTCACCGAAATTTACCTCGACGTGTCCGGAATGTATGCGGACGGTGAGGTGGGTGACCCGCTCGGCGCGTCCTATTCGGATGTGCAGCGGTTTGTGGCGCGCTGCCGCGACCTCGGCATTCGCGTGTCGGCGATGACCGGCGTGTCTCGCGATGCGTGCCGTCGCTGGATTGACCCCGACCGCCACTATCCCGAAATTGACCGGTTTATCGACTCGATTGCGTTTTACAACGCCTTTTCCGAGCCGGAGGAGCGGTTTACTTCTGCGCACATCGACGTGGAACCCCACTCCATTTCCGACTTTAACGAAAACCGTCAGCGCTATTTCCAACAATACGCGCTGTTGTTGCGCTACATTTCCCAGCGCTTGCACCACAACGGATTGGAGCTGGAAACGGACGTGTGCGGCGACCTGCGCGAGACGGATATTGTGCGCATCGGCCCGAAAGAATTTAACATTATCGACGTGGTGTTTCAATGCTGCGATACCGTCACCGTAATGGCGTACCGTCGCGAAGCGGCACGGCAGATGGTGTTCGGCACCGACCGCTACATCCCGTATGCGAAGCGCTACGACAAGCGGCTGGTGGTCGGGTGCGAAACGATGTTGCCCTGCCTTGATTTGGCGATTGACGACATCCCGCCGCAAATCACCTATTCGTCGGTGGGACGTGACGTGATGCTTGAAGAAATGGACAAGCTTCAACATATGTTGATGGAGACCGGACTTACGCAATATGGCATTGCGGTGCACCACGTATACAGTTGGTATCAACTGTTCGAAAAAGCGGCAACCGGCATCGAATAACGGTTCGGTATTTTTTGGGCACTTTGGCAAAGATTGTCGGGGTATTTGGACGGGTTTTTTATAAAATGTGCCAAGTTTTTCAGCATTTTCCCTTGACAATCGCTCGGTTTTGGGGTATAAATTAGTTATAAATAGGGATGTTGCGGACTCGTCTCCTTTTTTCGTAAATTTCAACCGAAAAAAGGGAATGACGGTGTCCCGTTAACTCCTAATTATTCACTTCAAGGAAGGCGGTTTTCTCTATGAAAAAAATTCTTTGTATCACCATTTGCGTCGTGCTGATGGCTTCCGTCTTGCTGACGTTCCCGGTTTCGGCCGCGACGAACAGCAACCCGTTTGTCGTCCGCCCGATTCAATACACCTCTGTGGGTCCGACCGGCGGTGACGCACAGATTGTGTACCGTGAGACCTTTGACGGTGTTTCGTCTCCCGAGGCGGCGGGCTATTTCCCCGGCTACCTCGACTACGGCGATCAACCGGCGTATTTCATTCCGGCTTGTGACCTGTCGCTGGTCGGCGGCCACTCCGGTAAAGGTCTGAAAGTTTCCAACCGTGACAAAATCTTCGGTAAAACGAGTGCGTCCGGAAAAACGAAACAGCTCGACCACCAAGGCGGCGAGTTCTCGTTCGTGATGACCAACCACTATCCGAAGAAAGGTGCGTCGCAGGAGTCCGCCTACGCGACCGACAGCACCGGCAAAACGAAACTGACCGCGTATGAGCAGGTGTCTAACACCGGCGGCGGCAAAGACATCGGCTCCATCATCGGCAAGTACGTCAGCGACGTCACCAACAAACAGGACGTGTCGCTCTTCTTCTCGATGTGGGTGTATACCGACACCGCCCAAACCTTCTTGCCGAAAATCCAGTACATGGGTTCCAACGAACTGTGGATTCCGGCGGACGACTACTGGGAGGTTCCGGCGAAAAAATGGACTCAAATCGGTGCCATTGTGGACAACGGCAAAACCTATTTCAGCGCGCTCGTCGGTGAGGGCGGTTCCGAAGCCTACGGCGTGTACGGCGCGGTGAACTCCACGACCGAGTCGAAATTCTGCATGGCGACCAAATCGAAGAACGCCGACGGTACGGTGACCTTCACGAACGGCGACTACATCATCGACGACATCACCATCTGGAAAGTGTCCGACAAATCCAAACTCTTCAATATGCAATACACCATGCTCAACAAACAGGTGTTTACCGGTCTTGACGGGCTTGTGAAAATTGATAACAAAGACAACATCGCGTCTAAAAAAGTTGTGAACGCCTTTGAGGCTCCGAAGACCACCAAGAAAACGGCGGCTCCCACCAAGGCGCCCACGAAAAAGCCTACCACCGCGACCAAAGTTGTGAAAGTCACCGACAAACAAGGAAAGGTCATCGGCACGAAGAAAGTTGTCGTGACCGAGGCCACTAAGACCGGAACGGCTACCGCGACCGGAACGGGAACGGGTACCGAAACCGGAACCCAAACCGGAACGGGCACCGGAACCGAAGTGACCGCCACCGCGACCGAAACGACGGAGATTACGACCGCGACCGCCGCGAATGGCGAACCGGTTGAGCCGGACGAAGAAAAAGGCAGCCTGCTTTGGCTGTGGATTGTCCTCGGCGTTGTCGTCGTGGGCGGCGGTACGGGTGCCGGCGTGGTGCTCGCGAAGAAAAAAGGCGCGAACGGCTAATCCGTTTCGCTGATTTTCTCGAAACCGCAGGCGGGACGTGGTTTCCGCCACCTTAAATTGTGTTCGATTGCTCACAAGGGGCAGGGTAGTGCCACACTTCTGCTCCTTGTGACGAACAGATGATAGTAAAAATTAAAATAGGAGGAGATACCTATGAAAAAATTGTCCAAAGTTCTCGCGCTGGCTCTTACCCTCGCGATGATCGTTGGCGCGACCCTCGTGACGGGCGTTGTTTCCACTTCGGCGGAAACGGACATTACCGTTTGGGAAGGCACCATTGATATGGACTTCACCACCAAAAATACCGTGGCGATTATCAACAGCGATGATACGCTGACCCAGGCGATCCGTGATGACCTCGCGGCGAACGGCCCGGCGCTCAAGTACACTTTGACCTCTCCTGACTCTGCGTTTATCAGCGGTGATTCCGGCTACACGGTTTTCGGCTTCTATGATGAGCTGACTGCCGCCACCCCGGATGGCTACCATGAGTGGTGGGGTCAATCGGAAAAAGGTCAAGAGATGACCAACGTCTCTTGGACGGATTCCGCCGACCTCGCTCTGATGGGTCTCAAAGTGAGCCTCTGCCTGTACTCTGACGGTACCGGTGACACGGCCCACGTCGGCACCATCAAACTGGTTGCCACCCACCAAGCGGGTGCCACCCCGGTGACCACCGCGGCTCCGAGACCGTCGGTGGATGTCGAACAACTCATCAGCCAGGCTCAGGTTCTGTGGACCGGTAGCTTTGACACCGATTACGTTACCTCCAGCACCATGGCGATGCTGAAAGTGGACGAGATGAACGATGCAATTCGTAACGACATCGCGGCGAATGGCCCGGCGCAAGCCTATGCGGTCATTGCCGACGCGCAGTATGTGTCCGGTGAGTCCGGCTACGCTTCCTACTGCTTCTACCAAGAGACTCCGGAGTATCTGGAAGCTTGGGCGGATAAGGGCAGCGGCGTGACCACCGCTGTGTGGACCGATGCTTCTCAGCTCGCTCTGATGGGCAACAAAGTCCAGCTCGCGCTTTGCTGCGATAGCGATGGCGACGTCATTCACCTGAACACCCTCACCATTTATGTGGCGCGCAACGGTAGCTTCACCGTTCCGTCGCAGGCTTCGACTTCGGCTTCCGCGACCGGCCCGACTTCGGCTTCCGCGTCCGACCCGACTTCGGCTTCCGCGACCCACCCGACTTCGGCTTCCGCGACCGACCCGACTTCGGCTTCCGCGACCGACCCGACCTCGGCTTCTTCGATTGATCCGTCCTCGACGGTTCCGTCTTCCACTGTCGTTAAAGGCGATGCCACCGGCGACGGTAAAGTCGATATGAAAGACGTTCTCTTGCTTCGCAAACTGCTTACCGGCCTCGTGACGCCGGATAGCGTCAATCAAGCGAATGCTGACGCCACCGGCGACGGCAAAATCGATATGAAAGACGTGCTGAAACTGCGCAAATTCTTGACCGGTTTGGATACCCTGTAAGAACTGAACAGCACGAGCTGATTTTGCGTAAGTAATCCAAGGGTTTAATCCGGTGGCACGGGACTAAATCCACTCAAAAAACGGGTAAGTTCTTTATGGACTTACCCGTTTTCCTTTTGAACAAACAACCGCCGAAATAAGAAAAATGACAAAGGGATAGAAATTGGGATTTTTACTAAAAAACTATTGCGAAACGGAGAAGAATTTGTTATAATATGAAAAATAGGTGGAAAAGGAGTTGCTTTGCGATGAAGAAGGTATTTTCCGTCTTTGCGGCGGTCGCTTCCGTTGTGCTGGTTGTGTGTTTGGCGATGTTGCCGATGACGTCGGCGATTGCGGCAGAAGACCACAACGTGATGCTTACGGAAACCCCGACCGGTACCGCGGCGGTGGAACGTCAGCACGTGGTGCTGTATGACGAAGGCTTTGAGCCGGTGGATGGTGTGAAAGTCAAAAGCCCGGTGCGTTCCGAAGTGGGCAAGAGCAAAGTGGTGGATGAACTTCCCGACCGTGACGGTTCCGGCGTTCGCGTGGAGATGATTTACGACCGCGTGATGATTGGTATCCAACCGAAAGGTATCGGCAACCTCTTGTATCCTTACGGCGAGTTTGTGGAGGGCGACACCTTCCACTTTAAGATGGACGTGTATCTTGACGTGGACAACCCGCAGGATTTTTACCCCTTTGTGCTTCTCTGTATCGGCGGCGGCGCGATGACCCCGCAGGAGAAAGAGGAGAACTACGACGAGTGGTATCCGAGCGAGAAAAACGGTCAGGCGAAAAACTTGTCCGGCATTTCCGAAATTCAGCCGCGCACTTGGACAACGGTGGAGTATGAATTTACCGTGAAAGACCAATGCAGTTCCAAAGGGCGCAACGTCAGCTTCTATACCGATGCCGGCGCGTTTTATCTGTATTTCGGCTCGCAGGTACTCAATAAGAACATCTACCTTGACAACGTGCTGATTGAAATGGATACCGCCGCCGACCCGACGGCGCGCACGTTGCCGACGACGGCGCCGAAAACCACGATAAAAGAACCCACCACCGCTCCGAAAACGCAACCGACGGTGATTGCGGGCGACGCGAACGACGACGGCGCGGTGAATATGAAAGACGTGTTGACCATTCGTAAACATTTGGCGGGGATTTCCGTCACGTTGAACGAAAAAGCCGCCGACTTGAACGGCGACGGCGCGGTGAATATGAAAGACGTGCTGGCGCTTCGCAGACAACTGGTAGGGTTATAAAATGAGGCTGTGAAAACAGCGGAATTTTTATAAAAATTTATTGAAGGAGAAGAAAACGTATGAAAAAATCTGTTTTACGGCTGATTACACTGTTCGCAACCGTGGCACTTTTGTGCGGTGCGACACTGTGTTTCAGCCTCTCGTCCTCGGCGGAAAATCTGCTGACGGACAACTGGGCGCCGCTCGATGACACGCAGTCGGCGCTCGTGAGTTTCTCGGGCGGCGTGCTGAGCCTTGATGCTACCGGCGGTACCGACGTGAAAGCGTACCAAGACGTCGAGCTCCCCGCGGGCTCGTATCGCTTTTCCGCTGACAAATCTGTCGATGCGGCGAGCTTGGCGGTGGAAACCAGTGCCGGCGAAGTGCCGGAGGGTAAGTATGATGAAGTCGGCCATGTGGACTTTACGCTCGCTGGTCCGGAAACGGTTCGCGTGAGAGTGGAGATGTATCGCGGTTCCATCGGCACCTTGTCGAACTTGATGCTGGCATCCACCGGCTCCACCCCGTCTTCGACGACCGAGTCTTCGGCAACCGAGTCTTCGGCGACCGAGTCTTCCGCAACCGAGTCTTCGGCGACCGAATCTTCGGCGACCGAGTCTTCCGCAACCGAATCTTCCGCGACTCAGGCAAGTCAGCAGGGCGGTTCTTCCGGATTGACCGACAACTGGAAAGCGCTCGATGATTCGCAGTCCTCGCTCGTGAGCTTTTCGGGCGGCGTGCTGACCCTT